>CAZYOX010000088.1:0-13005 GCA_964649285.1 uncultured Bryobacterales bacterium
CCGCCTTGTCGATGACGGCCAGCGCCTGCGCCGCGAAGGCCTCGTTCAACTCAATCACGCCAATGTCGTCCAACTTCAACCCCGCCAGCGCCAATGCTTTGGGGATAGCTACGACGGGCCCCACGCCCATGATCTCGGGCGGCACGCCGGCAACGGCGAAACTCACAAAGCGAGCCATCGGCTTCAGGCCTAGCTCTTGAGCTCGCGGCGCGGACATCAGCAAGGCCGCCGCTGCTCCGTCGCTCGTCTGCGACGAATTGCCCGCCGTTACTGAGCCCTTGGCATGGAAGACCGGCCTGAGCGCCGCTAGAGCCTCAAGCGACGAATCCCGGCGTACGCCTTCGTCGGTGTCAAAACGTAACTCCTGCCGCCGCGGCTTACCGTTGTTCGACGGCGTAACGAACTCCACGTCCAGCGGGACAATTTCATCGTCGAACGCTCCGGCATCCTGTGCAGCTGCCGCCTTCTGATGGCTTGCCAGCGAAAACGCATCGGCGCGCTCGCGGCTAATGCCGTGCAGTCGCGCGACGTTTTCCGCCGTAAGTCCCATGTTGATGTAGACCTCGGGCAAGCGTTCAATCAACCAAGGATTCGGCGCCAACTTATGGCCCGCCGCCGGAATCAAACTCATCGACTCCGCCCCGCCCGCGATCATCACTTCCGACCCGCCGCCGCGGATGCGCTCTGCCGCCATGGCGATCGTCTGCAGCCCTGACGAGCAAAACCGATTGACTGTCGCCCCAGGCACTGAATCCGGTAGACCCGACCGCAGTGCGATGACTCGCCCCATGTTCATGCCCTGCTCGGCTTCAGGCATAGCGCAGCCGATCAGCACGTCATCCACTTCGTCGGGATCGAGTTCCGGCGTCCGCGCTAGCAATTCCTGAATCACCGCCGCCGCCATGTCGTCCGGACGCGTGGTGCGCAACGTACCTCTCGGGGCTTTGCCCACGGCAGTTCGCAGGCAATTGACAATTACAGCTTCCGGCATGGCGCTCCTTCTCGTTGTCTCGGCTGCCCGTATTTTAGCGAGTCGCAGGGACCAAACCGAGTTCCCAGTCGAAACCAAACAGAGTAATGACCCGATAGAATGCTGTTACTAGGGCTTTTGCTGAGTGACGAAAAAACGGTTCGAAGAGTTGGTGGATGAAGCTTGGGACGCGATCCCGGCCAGCTTTCGCGAACGCTTTGAAAATGTCGCAGTTTTCGTACAAGACGAACCTACCCGCGAGCAGCTCGAGTTTGGCGGCGTCGGCCCTGGCTACACGCTCTTCGGCCTCTACGAAGGCGTTCCGATGGACCGCAGAGGCCATGGCTACACCATGGCCTTACCCGACCGCGTCACCCTCTTTGAGGGCCCGATCCTACGGGCCGCGCGCAGCCCGCAGGAGATTTGGACGCTCGTCTACGATACTCTCTGGCATGAACTCGCCCACCACCTGGGCATGTCCGAAGACGAAGTCCGCGAGGCCGAGGATCGTCGTCGGCGTGACGTCTTCTAGCGGCGTCGCCAATCCGTAACCGCTTGCTCCAGTTCGCGAAATAATTCGCCGATCTGCAGCTCATGCCAGGCCGCAGCGGCAACCTTGCTGAAGTCTGGCGAGAACGGCGAGATCGCTAGCGTGCCTTTGATCCACTCGCGCATCGCCTTGGCAAAGCGGTTGTAGGGCTCCAAATAGGGATCAAGCGGCGCCCTCGCGAACAATAACGGAGCGACTAAGGTCATGACCGCAAGGGCCACGCAGCGGCGTCGATTCACTGAACCGTGAGGCTCCCCGTCACCGTTGCCGCTCCGTTGATCTCTGCCGCTGACTCGCTTGCCGTTTCTCCCTCTGCCGGTCCCACCATCACATAAACGGTGTCGAGAACGCTTCCAGTCGAGTCCACATACTCAATCTTGGCCAGGTGGTCCCCTTGCCGTGCATCGCCGGTCACTGAGGCGCTAGAGCCTGTCTGATCACGGACTGACCGCGAGAAGCCGCGCGGCTCATACAAGGTTACTGAGGCCTTCGTGGCGCCCACTACCGAAGCGATATTCAGCGGCACCTTGAAGCTCACGAGGTCTTCCGCCGCTAACCCGCCCAGCCTCTCGGCGTCCCAGGTTGTTGCCCCGCCGACGCCGCAGCAGAAGCCGAAGTTCTTCTGCTTGCCGTTGCTGACGGCGGTGAATGTCGCTTCGTTGTCGTTGTACTCGGTTGCCCAGGTCGAATCCGCGCCCGGCCCGCCCAAGCCGCCTAGCGCGGCACTCATTAGGTCGTCCACCGCGGTCACGCGAGACGCCGTGTTGGCATCGTCCACTTGCCGTCCGTACTTCACCCCCAGGGCCATGGCGCGCGCCACCTCAAGGCTGAGAAAGCGCTTTCCGGAATCCGTGGCTGACAGGCTGAATTGGCAGTTATTCGCCCCGTTGGCGGTATTGGACGCGATATCGGCGGCGCACCCGGCGGCGTCGTTGATGGTGTACAGGCCGCGTCGCTCAGGCCAGTAGTCTTTGTCCAGGATGAAATCGAGAGTATCGACGATTGCCTGTCGGTGATCGCTGAACCCGCCCCGATACTGCCAGTCGAGCGCGATATTGGGCATCGCGTTGACCAGCGCCTGAAAGGTGTAAGTGTTGACGGCCTTGATGAAGTACCAGCGACCAGATCCGCTTTCCCCCGCATACGCCGGGGTCACGGTCAACTTGTCGGCATCTTGGGCGACGATCTGGTATTGCCCCACATCGCTCACGCGATCTCTGCTATTAAGCACGCCAATCTGGACCCATTTGCCTACGTCGTCCGAGTCCCAACTACAGGCCCCCGGCGAGGCGCAAGTAAACGTATTAGAGCCATTCTTGACGGAAACCGTGCTGCTGCCCGCGTTCGTGTTGTAGCCGTGCCATCCGCCGTCTGGGTGACGGCAAATATTCGGGTCAATGTCGCCGCCAGAAGCCCCGCCCGAGGCGTCCATCGCCGCTGTCAGGATGCTTTCGTAGTGCGCGACCCGCGTTTCGTCGATGTCCAGTTCGCGCGCCAGCGAGAGCCACATGCCGACGTACCAAGCTTCGCGCGGATCTCCCATGCAATAGTTGCTGGGGTGAATGATCCAAATGCTGTCGTAAAACTCAATGATGTCTGCGATACCGGGAAAGATGATCGCTTCCGTGCCCTGATCCTTCGCCCAGAGCATCATACCGACCATGGCTTGCACGCGGGGCGGCGAAGTGTTGGCCGCGCCGTTCGGACCAGTTCCGCCCCTGCCCTCGTTGATGTAGGGCATCTCCCACCAAAGCTCCGCGAGATCCCGAGCCGCCTCACACGCCCACTGAAAGCCCGAGGTTTTACAAAGCGTGTAGTAAGCCCACACATTGTCGTAATAATTCTCGTTGTCTGAGCCGTTGGCCCAGAAGAAAACGTTCGTCGCGGGCCAAAACGAATATGCAAGTCCGCCGTCGGATGCCTTGTTCCAGTTGGCGGTTAGCGTTACTTGGGTGGCCGAATCACACGAGGCGATGGAGGCAGGCCAGTTGATGCCGTCGTCATCCGTGATGACGAGCTTGGCGCTGTCGTCCGGCGTTGAGCCGCCCGAGCAGTAGTCGTACTGAAAGTCGGTGCCTGATCCGGTGACTGTCGGCGATCCATTCGAAACCGAGACAGTTCCCGCACCTTTCGTCCGCCATCCGGGTTCTGCTCGGTTAACGATGAACTGTTCAGCCATCTTGTACATCCGCTCCGGCAGAAACGGCCACGCTGATTGGCCCCACTGAATGTTGTCTCCGAGGGCGAACGCAAAGGCGTCATCGTCCATGACCACGATGCGGTTGTCGTCGGTGGCAACAGCGCCCACGGTGATATCCGTTGTTCCGACGTTGCTCGAATCATCCGTCACCACGAGCCGCAAGTCATACTCGCCATACGTTGGGAACACCGCCGTAGTTGTGCAGTCCGTCGTTGAGCCAGTGAACAGAATCGCGGTCGGCCCCGAGCCGCCTCCTTGATCGCTCCACGCGCACGTCAGGCCGTCCACGTCGTCATGCGAGATGGAGCGGTCGGCTGAAAGCGTGATCTCGGCGCCAGCCCGCACACTCGGTTGCTGCATCCAGAAGGGATCGTTGTCCACGGCTGGATCTGCGACGGGGTTCATCGTCGCCGTCGTGCTGAAGGCGTGGCCCGAGGCGCTGAATTTGATCCCGTACGGTCCGTCGTCATCCAGGTTTCCTTCGAACTCCCAAGTCGCCAAGTCCCCAACTCCATGCGGATCGGGCAGCGGAGCGTTCTGGCCTTTCTCGATAAGCGTCGAGTAGAGCTTAATCGCGTGGATCTCGATGTCAATTGTGCTCAACGCGAGCGACTGAATGCTCGAGACGTCCAGATCATCCGCCGAGGCCGTTTGCGAGCCTGCCAAGTAGTCCGTTCCATCCGCGTCCCAAATCTCAATGTGGGCCAGCGGATTTGCTCCGTTGGAACTGGCAAGCGTTTGATCCGGGTCGCGCTGGAAACGGATGATGACTTCGCTGCGCCCGGTGACGTCAAGCAACGTCTGGTCGGCTCCCGTGAACATCCGCAGGGTATTCGCGCTGGAGCAATTGATAACGAACGCCCCAAGCTGAAACCACTCGCCGCTAGTACACGTGTTGATTTTGGCGAAGATCTCGCCGCGAAACGCTCCCAACGCCGTCCAAGGGACGGAATCCGGCGGCGTGAATGAAGCCGTATCGCCCGAGGTCAAGCGTAAGGACTGGCCCGCGAAAAGCGAGTTTAAGGAAAGCAAAGCTAGGACAATCAGTTTCTTCATGCCGCCATCCGAAACCCGATATCTCCGCCGTCGCTTCCCGCGCCAATACATGGACTCATGGGCCCAATCGCGTAGTCCGCTTGGTTGTAGGAATCGGCTGAACCAATCTCCGGGTCTGTCGTGATTACGCCTTCGGTCACGGCGGTTCCCGCTGCCGAGAGCAGATCGGGATCAACGTCCGTCGTATTGCCGAAGTAGTTGATGAACTTGGCGAAGTTGCCGGCAACCGCGAAGTACCCGGCGTCCGTCGCTCCGAAGCCCTCGCCCAGGGCTATCGTGTAGCCAGTCAGGACGCAGTCGATGAATTCCCACGTGCCCTGCGAGCCGGGATCGAAGTTGCGGAATAGAGCGCTGTCGTTTGAACCGCTAGCCCCGCCCACAAAGACGCAATGCCGTGCGGCAATCGAGCCGCCATTACGTAGGCGCGTCGTCAACAGGCCGTAGCACCGCAGCATATCCACCGTGTAGCTGCCGTCGATGTAGGCGTTAACGTAGCAGTCCTCCAAGGAGCCATTGGCGGCATCGCTCGCTACGGTGACTCGTGCGGAGCCTGTCCCAATCCGGCAGCGCCGAAACGTAGCGCCGCCAACCTCCAGCTTATTGACGCCTGTCGAATGCGGTATAAAGATGCAGTCTTCAAATAAGGATGTAGTGTCGGCGCCTAGATCCGCTAGCGGTTGCGTGACGCCCGACTGATCCACAGCGACATCGTACAACTCCATCCGCGAGAAGCCCACGGGCGCAACAGCCTGCTGCACTTGATTCGTCAGACGGCCGCCATACATCTTAATCACCGACGAGTCGTGCGACGAGATGCCTTGGAAACAACCCGCCACATGGACGTCGTAAAGCAGCGTCATGTTATTGTTCCTGGTCCCGATGCCTTCCGTCGAGCCCGGCGTGCTGTCGTAGTTTCGGACGATTAGCCCGTTCCCTTGCACAACCGTTGTCCACGCGGCGGCCGTCCCGTAGCTGTTGATGCCCTTCTGCGGTGTTCCTGCCGTAACCGCCGTCCCGTCCATTACGCAGCCGGGCTCAAAGGTAATGTCGAGCGTTGCGCCGGCCGCGCCATTGTTGACGTCGATGTAATCCGTCGCTTTGTCGTAACTCCCCGCCTTGATGAGAACCTTTGTGGTCTCGCCCGCTGACAGCGTGATCGTATTGATCTTATTAAGACTCTGCCAGGGTGTCGCGGGCGTGAGGCCGTCATTCCCGTCATCGCCCAGCTCGTCGTCGATGTAATGGTCGTAGCGGGCCGAGCTCCGCAACAGCAGGATCGTTTGCGCAGCCAAATAAGAGCCGCCGAACAGTCCTCCCAGAAATCCCCGCCGCGTCATGTTTCCCCGCCTTCTCATTGCGGAGCCTCGAACGTTAGGATCACCTGCAGCCCCTTGGCGGGGATTGTGTGCACGGCGTCCACATCAATCCGGATCACGTCGTCCACGTCGATGTCATGCAACGACGCGTCGATGACTGGCGCTACTGCAGCCGTTGTGGAGCGGCCTTCGCTGGAATCGATGGTCAGATTCGTCGAGAGCATATCGCTCACTGTTCCGGAGCAGGCATTACCGGTTGCGACGGCATCACAGCGCGTGAGATCCACGTTCAGCGTACCGGTGGTTCCGGCCTGGTAGACTTGCGCCTTCACGCTGGTCAAGTCGTAACCATCCAGTGAATCAGGCACGGCGAACCAGGCAACTCCGTCGCCCGTCGCGGTATTGGTCCAAGGCCCAAAAACCTCGATGACGATCGAGTAGGCGCTGCTTCCGCCGCCGGCCTCCGCACAGTTGAGCCCTCCTGAGCCGTCCGAAACCGGGGCCTCGCCAGAAGCGCAGGCGGTCCCCAGGCTTTCCACCAGCAATTCGTCGTCGGCATTCTCCGCATGCTCCAGCGCATGCGTCTCTTCTTCGAGGTCCTCCGTTACGTCGGTACCAGCGTTCTGTGCATCTATTGTCAGCGCCGCCTGCATCGATGCGCCATTGAGGATCCACGAGAGCAGGCCCGAAGATCGATCCACGTACATCGTGAACTGGTTCGCCCCTCCGGGCGCCGAGGGAGCTGCATCATCGGTATAGCCAGTCAAGTTAAACGGCGTGGAGCCGGACCCGATAGAGACGCCGGAAGGCAGCGTTATTCCGCCTCCCGAGAAATCATAAATTGCTGTTTCGTTAATTTGCTCAGGCCCAATGGAGTTCGCAACGATGGATGCCCCAACGCCGTCAGGCCCGCCCTCGCCGCCGTCGGCCAAAGTCCACGCAACCGTTGCGGTGTCATGCAGATTCGCGGTTGTATCAATCGCTGAGTCATTGACTCTCACGGCATCGCCAGAGCCGCCGCCTCCGCCTGTTCCCGATGACCACGAGAGAGAGCCGCTTCCGTCCGTTGTGAGCAACTGGTTGGGCGAGCCCACATTCGGAGGCAGAGTGTAGGTGATATCGCTCGATAGTTCGGGTAGCCGGAAAAAGACTCCGGCCTCGCCGTCATACTTTTGCAGTCCCAATAGCGGATTGCTGGTTCCCGGCGCGTCCTCGCGCAACACTTGCGGGGCCAGGAACGTATTCGTCGCGGCCTTGTCCGCTTTGGCTTCCAGCGTGGCGGACAACCCGTTGACTTGCGCCAGCGACACCGACATCCCTGCCGGCGGTACGCTCAAGACCCGTATGTCTGCAATACTCACCGGCTCTTGCGAGTCGGGAACGATCCACAGTTCGTTCGACCTTTCGCCCTTGAGCAGACGGTACTCGACGCTGTAATAGGTTCCGTCCGGCACGGCGCCAAGGTTCGGCGCCAACGCAACCGAGACGACGCCGTCGACGATTTCCAATTCGACGCTGTTCTTGGCCACCGTGGAGCCGTCAGCGCCCGTGAATGACTTCCAACTAATGCGCAGCGAGCCTACCGCCCGGCTGCCGTCAGCGTTGAAAAGGGTATCCGAAATCTGGGTTCGAACGATCTCTTGCCCAGAAACGGCGACGGCCGCCCAAAGGGCGGCCGCGACAAAGAGCCGCCCTTTGGCGGCCAGCGAAAATCTCATCTGGTTCTGCTGCTTTCCTAAACGAAAAATAGGACCAGCCATGGGGATGATCCTCTTAACTCATTCCTATCACTGCCCACCAAGGATTCTGTCCTCTCTTCTGGCTCCCAACGACCTGAGGCGGGCTCAATGATCCCCTCTCAACCAACTGAAAAATCAGCCCTTACCGTGCATTCGCTATCGCTCGCATTTTTCTTTTTGCTAGCATCTCCCCATGCCCCGCTTTTGCCCTTCTCTGTTGGCGGTTCTTCTTCTTTCCAGCTGTTCTCCATCGGCGAATGAGTCGCAATCTCCCGAGATCAGCGCAGCCCGAATCGCTGAGGCCACGGAGGCGCTCTCCGCCGACGAGATGCAAGGCCGTGGTCCGGGAACGCCCGGCGAAGCGCTGGCGACCAACTACGTCGCCGATCAATTCAGATTGGCCGGCGTCGCGCCCGCCGTGGGTGATAGCTATTTCCAACAAGTCCCCCTCGTTTCCATCGAACCCAATCCGTCCTCGACGCTTTCCTGGAGTTCCGGAGGCGCCGCAACCTCCATCCCCTGGGCCGACGGATTCGTCGGCGTGAGCCATCGGCAGCAACCCGACGTTAGCCTCGATTCCGATGTTGTCTTTGTCGGCCATGGCATTGTCGCCCCCGAGTTCGGCTGGGATGACTACAAAGACGCAGACGTCAATGGCAAGGTCGTTCTCCTCTTCACCAACGAGCCGCCCTCCGAAGATCCCGCCTTCTTCGGCGGCCGCGCCCTCACTTACTACGGCCGCTGGAGCTTCAAGTACGAAGAAGCCGTCCGTCACGGCGCCGCAGGCGTGCTCATCGTGCACACGGACGAGACGGCCGGTTATCCCTGGTCTGTTGTGCGCAATTCTTGGGGCGGCCGCAATCCTTACGTCAAGCTCGCTCCTGGCGAACCATCCCTCGCGCTAGCCGGTTGGACGACCGGCGGAGCGGGTGAACGCATCCTGCAGCAATCCGCCGCGACCAGGGGCATGTCGCTGGATCAGTTGCTAGCCCTTGCTAACGGCAAGGACTTCAGCCCGATCCCTCTGAACGCTAAGATCCAAGCCCATCTCGTCGCGTCCGTCGAGGACTTCGAAACCCGCAATGTCGTGGCGGAGATCGAAGGCTCCGACGAATCACTGCGCGATCAAGCCGTAGTTCTCACCGCCCATTGGGACCACCTGGGAGTCGGCGACCCCGATGCCGATGGCGACACCATCTTCAACGGCGCCGTGGACAATGCCACCGGCTGCGCCATCCTGTTGGAACTGGCTCGGGCCTTCGGCAGCCTCCAGCAGAAGCCCGCTCGCACCGTCATTTTTGCCGCCGTCGGCGCGGAAGAAGGCGGTCTGCGCGGTTCTGCTTACTACGCGCAACATCCAATCATCCCCGCCGGTAAGACGGCGGCGAACCTAAACTTCGATGGATTCCTTCCCCTGCCTATCACCGCCAGCGTTTCCCTGGCCGGTTACGAACGCACCACGCTGAAGCCGCTTGTCGAGACCGTCGCCGCCGAGTTTGGCTACGAACTCGATCCCGATCCCAACCCCGAACAGGGTTACTACTACCGCTCCGATCACTTCAGCCTGGCCAAGGCGGGCGTCCCAGCGTTCTCGGTGAGCTTAGGCAACCGCGTTGTCGGCCAGCCTGAGGGCTGGGGCGAGCAACAAGAAACCGATTACCGCGAGCATCGCTACCACCAGCAAGGCGATGAGTTCGACCCTTCGTGGGATTTCTCGGGCCTCGCGAAACTGACCGAGTTCAGTTTTGAGCTTGCTCGCCGCATCGCCAATCAGCCGGAGTTGCCGACCTGGCAGGCAGGCGACGAGTTCTTGCCGGCGCGCCAAGCGTCGCAGAGCAACTAGGGTCTTTCGTCGGGTTCGATGACCACCGGCAACAGCTCCAGTTGCGGGCGCCCGGCGCCCGGTTCGATCAAACCGCGTCCGGCAAGCTCGGCCGTTGCAGGCGACCAACTCGTGCCGTCTTCGAACGTCACATTCGACAAGTAGATCCGCATCCTCGGCGAGACCACGCCCGTCGGCAATCTCCAAGACCGGTCTCCGCCGCCCGACATCGCCGCGCCTTGCGCCATCGAGATTCCTTGCCGCTGGATAACCGCCGTTGCCGAGGCTTCGCCGTCGCCGACAATCCAAACCAATTCGAAGCTCGATATGGCCCGGCCTGAGCGGTTCGTCGCCGTCACGTTGGGAGTCTTCGCAATCGCTCCCGCAGCCGCCGCATATCCGCCGGACAAGCTGAGCGGAGCGTCCGCGACGTTAACCGTTTCCACCGGCAACTGCACCCAGGCAATCCTAGCCTGCCAAAAAGCGCCTCTCTGGTCGGCCAGCGCCGATACCGCGCCGACTCTCGACGCGGCGTCATTGTGCAACCGGTCTTCAGCAGATTCCGCGGTAGCCGCAACCGGCTCCGCTGCCGTCACGGTTCGTCTGCTCACTGGCGCATTCGGCGCGGCAGGCGGAGGCGGAGGAGCCGCCGGCGCCGCGATATCACGGGCCAACGTCTGCTGTTCGGCGCGCGCCTTCTCTGTAGGTGCTACCGCTTCCGCGACGACGACGGGCATATCTCCCAGGGGTTCCGTTGCGGCGGTATCCTGCTCCGATTTTTGCGCGGACTCCGGCACCGCTTGCTGCCGGACGGCAATCTCTGCCGGCGCTTCAATCGGCGCCGCGGTGACTACCTCGGGCTCAGGCTGCGGATCACCGGGGTAGCGCACCACAATCACCGCCACAACCACGGTCGCCGCAGCCAAGCCGGCCTGCCACATCAATGGCGGAAACCCCGAACGGCGTGCCGACCGTCCCGACGCCGCATCCGCTCGCACGCCCGACTCGATCGCCATCGCCATTCGATTCCAGTCCAAGCCCGGCAAATCCGCCAACGGATTCAACTGATCCGGCAGGCGGAAGAAGTCCGCAGCAATCTCCCGGCACTGCGCACAGCGCTCGACATGGCGCTCAACCCGCCAACGTGCAAACGGCCCTGACTCGCCGCCCGCAAACAGCGCCAGATCCGTCTCTTTCGGATGTCCCAGGAAGAATGCGCTCATCGCTTCCTCCCGTTCATGTACCTGCGAAACTTTACTCGCGCATTCGCAATGTGCGAACGCACAGTCGCCGGCGAACAGCCCAGGCGCTGGGCGACTTCCGCCGCGGGCAAACCTTCGATATCGCGCAAGATCAGCGCCGCCCGTTCCCGCTCCGACAACAACCGCAAACCGTCTTCAATGCATTGCTTCTGCTCGCCGCGCAACACGCCTTGCTCGGGGCTTTCCCCCGGGTCAGGCGGCGACTGCACAATCTCTTCGAATACTACACGCTTGCGCCGGCGAACGAAATCCAGCGCCGTGTTCACGGCTATCCTTCCCAACCAGTGGGCCGCCTTGTCCGGGTCCTGCAGTTGCTCCCGGCGGCGCAGCGCCTTGATGAACGCTTCTTGTGTTAAGTCCTGCGCGTCCGGAACATTGCCCACAACGCGGTAAATGACCAGAAAGACCCGCCGCATGTGGGTCTCGATGAAAACAGAGTCCTGGGACGCATCAGTCGCCGCCGCAAGAACTGCTTCGGGTTCCGTCATCGTTGTCGCCCATGTCGCCACGGATTGCCGCCTTCATAGCTCAAGACGTCCAATCGCCCGAAACGTGCACTCAGAGTTGCGCGAGAATAACGAACCAGGACAAATCCTTTGCGACCTGTTTCCATCGTTTCCGCTGGCATGACCGCCTTCGGTCCCTTTTCCGAGCGTACCATCCGCGATTTGGCCTGTGAGGCGGGCCAGGCCTGCTTAGAGGCCGCCGGAGTGACGCCCGAATGGGTCCAAGCGCTCTATGTCGGCAACTTTGCCGGACCCTCTTTCACCGGCCAAAGCCACCTCGCCCCCTGGATTGGCGCGGGCCTCGGCCTGCACAACGTGCCCGCTACGCGCTTCGAAGCCGCCTGCGCCTCCGGCGGTGCCGCCCTGTTCCATGCCTGGACAGCTATCGCCGGCGGCGCCTATGACCTGGTCTTAGTTCTAGGCGTTGAGTCCATGACGCCGCAATCGACCGCTCGCACAGCTGAGATTCTGGCATCCGCCGGCGACATCGGCGCCGAGGCGGCCATAGGGGCGACATTCCCGGGGCTATTTGGTTTGATCGCGGCCCGCCACATGCACGAACTGGGTACGACCAGCTCGCACCTCGCCGCCGTCGCCGTAAAAAATCACGCCAATGGTTTGTTAAATCCCAAGGCGCATCTCAAAAAAGGGGTTACGATCGACCAGGTGCTGGCTTCTCGTCCGATTGCCGAACCTCTAACGCTGTTCGACTGCTCCCTCATCAGCGACGGCGCGGCGGCGGTCTTACTCTGCGCCTCCGAATGCGCCGCGCAGTTTGAACGCCCGGTACGCATCCGCGGCCTCGCCCAGGCCTCCGACCGCTTGGCGCTTCATGAAAAGGCGGACATCACCACGTTTCCTGCCGTGAGCCGCGCCGCCGAAAGAGCCTACGCCATGGCCGGCGTTACGCCAGCCGACATCGACTTCGCCGAGCTGCACGACTGCTTCACCATCGCTGAGATCATCGCCCTCGAAGACCTCAAGCTATTTCCCCGCGGCCAAGCTGGCCCTGCCGGGCTAGCCGGTAGAACTGCGCGCGACGGCGACCTCCCCATCAACGCCAGCGGCGGATTGAAGTCCAAAGGCCATCCTGTGGGCGCTACCGGCGTCGCGCAGGTTTGCGAAGTCTTCTGGCAACTGCGCGGCGAAGGAGGCGAACGCCAACTGAGCGGCGTATCAACGGGTCTCACCCAAAACTTGGGCGGTTCGGGCGCCACGGCAGTCGTCGGCGTCTACTCACGATGACGGGAGTTGTCTATTCCGTGACCAATCTGCACGCCGCTGCCGAGGCGTTCGAGCAACAACTGCCCTTCCAACTCGCCGTCGTCCAACTCTCCGACAACACCCGCACCACCGTCCGTATCGTCGGCCCTCCCGTGGAAATCGGCGACAAAGTCATCCCGGACCCCGTCCACCCCAACTGCTGGCGCCGCGCCCCGCAGTAAAACAAGGAACGGTTGCCAGACTCCCCAACCCGCACGTTCTCGCGCGGCCCCTTGCCTTGACACGGCATGCCACAACTCCGTTCGGAGCCGCGACGGTCACGGAGCGGTTTCCGGAACCCTTGACACGGCATGCTACAAC
>CAZYOX010000089.1:0-12939 GCA_964649285.1 uncultured Bryobacterales bacterium
CGTTGATGATGCGCCCGGGAATGACCGCGTGGCAAGCGCTTTCCGAGGGCGGCGGCGTTGCCGAGTACGCCAAGAGAAAGAAGATCTACATCGTTCGCGAGATCGGCGGCGTCCGGACCACTATCGATTTCGACTACAACGCAGTCATGAAGGGCGACGCGAGCAAGGACTTGGTTCTAAGACCGGGCGACACCATTGTTGTTCCTGAGTAGGAATTAGCGCTTCGACTACTGAGAACCGAGTCGCGTAGTGGCGGGAGGGCCGTTTGACCACACCTTGGATGAAACTCTGTATTCTGCTCACTGGAGCGGTTCTGTTCAGCAGTCCCGGCCTGGCGCAACTGGGTCCGCTTGCGGCCCGGGTCTTAGGACAACCGGATTTCCGTCAGAACGGTTTCAATTCGCCGGAATCCACCGGCCTGTATGCGCCGTCAAGCGTCGCGTTCGATTCCCGTAATGGCAAAGTGCGGGTCTATGTCGTCGATCGCGCCAACCACAGAGTGTTGGGTTGGGCGGATTTGGCGTCGGTTGAGTCAGGCGCCGCGCCGGACGTAGTGCTAGGTCAGCTGGACTTTACCGGAACCGCGGCCTTCGGCGTCGGATCGCGAGGATTTGGCGACCCGAATGCGATTGCCGTGGACCCTACGAATGGGGATCTGTACGTTTCCGATTCCGGCGCCCATCGCATTACGCGCTTTCGCAATCCTTTTGCCGAAAACGCCGCGCCCGAGCCGGACAAAGTCTACGGGCAAGCCGACTTCAATTCGATCTCCGCCAACCCGGGCGGCGTGAGCGCCTCGACATTCAACGTTCCGTCTGGAATGGCCTTTGACGCCGCCGGAAACCTGTGGGTCGCCGATACCAATAACCATCGCGTGCTCCGCTATGCGGCGGCTTCGCTAAATGCGCAAGAGCCGGCCGCCGACATCGTACTGGGACAATTCGATCTGGGAACGGCGAGCTTGAACGCGGGCGGAAGCGTGTCCGCCTTCGGTTTGAGAAATCCGTCGGCGCTTGCTTTTGATTCTGCGGGCAGCCTGTACGTGGCCGACACCGTGAACTCGCGGATCTTGGTGTTCACCGAGCCGCTGGCCACTGGCGTGGCTGCGACGCGGGTCATCGGACAAACGAACTTCACCAACTCGTCTGGGTCGGCAGCCGGTCAGCCATGGAGCCTGCGCCGGGTCAACGGGCTGGCCATTTCGGCCAGCGGAACTCTTTACGCCGTCATGCGTGAGGACCATCGCGTCCTGGTCTTTGAGGACGCGGTTGCCGCGACCGGACAGCAGAACGCCGTTTCGGTTTTGGGACAGGCGGCTGTGAATGCAGTGCTTCCTAACACGGGCACGGCGCCTAAGGCGTCAGCGGCAGGTCTTTTTGCGCCGAGTGCAGTTGCCGTGGGACCTTCCGGCGTGGTTGCCGTAGCGGATACCGGCAACAATCGAGTCGTCATGTACTCGAACGGAACTACCGCCTCCACCGTTCTGGGACAAGCGGATTTCGATAGTAACTCCGCGAATCGGGCCGACGGAAGGGGGATAGGGGCGGTGCTGGGCCTGGCCATCGACTACAGCACCGAAGGCTTCCCGCTTTACGCATCGGATTCCGCGAACCACCGGGTGCTGGCGTGGCGTTCGACGCTGCGTTTCGCCGATGGCGCGCCCGCGGATCTCGTGATTGGCCAACTCGGCTTTGATGCCGTTTATGCCAATGGCGGCTCCGTCACGCCGAGTGCGTCTTCTCTGGATACGCCGAAGGGCCTAGCCGTAACCGCGGGCGGCGACCTGTTCGTCGCCGACTCGGGCAACAACCGGGTCTTGCGGTTCAGCCGGCCGTTCGATCAAGGCGGCAAGCCGCAAGCCAATCTGGTTTTGGGACAAAGCGCCTTCATTACCAAGACGGCTTCATTCATCAACGCCGGCAAGACGACCAGTCCAAGCGATGTGGCGATCGGACCCGATGGTCGCATCTACGTGGCCGACACCGGCAACAATCGAGTCCTTGAATTCCCAGAGTCAGCCACGAACGGCTCCGGAGCTGTCCGCGTATTCGGTCAACCGGATACGGTAACGGGCGCGCTGGCGGGCCAGGCGTCCGCCGCTACGTTGAACGCCCCGCAAGGCGTCGCCGTGGATACGTCGGGAATCCTCTACGTCGCTGACACGGGCAACCATCGCGTGCTGTTGTTTCCCTTGGGGCCGGAGGTCCCGAATGCTGGGTCGAATGCTTCCAAGGTCGTGGGGCAGGCGACGTTCCAGGAGGTTGATTCGGCGACGAGCGCCTCGCGGTTCCGCGATCCGACGGATGTGGCCGTGGGGACCAACGGATCGTTCTTCGTCGCCGACTCCGGTAATCACCGGATTCTTGAGTTCCAGGGCGGGTTGTTCCTTCCGACAGCCGGCGCCGCGGCGGGGCGCGTCCTGGGGCAAAACAGCTTCACCGCGCGCACCGTGAACGTCAATTCGGTGGACGGAGGAGCCACCGCTCAGGGCCTCGCCCAGCCGATCGCCTTAGCGACCGATCGCAATGGTCTGCTATACGTCGGCGACACAGGAAACAACCGGATCGTCGAGTACGTGAGACCGGCTGTTGGCGTGAGCGCGGCAACGTTCCTCACTGGCGTAAGCGTGGCGGCCGGTTCGCTGACGTCTGTGTTTGGAATCAATCTCAGCCCGGAAACGGCGGCAGCGGGCGCCATACCCTTACCGACAGAATTAGGCGGCGCCTTGGTTGAGATCGGCGTGGACGAGGTTCGCGCTCCGTTGATCTTCGCTTCGCCGGGACAGATCAATTTGCAGATTCCGCCGACCACGGCCGTGGGCGTGCAGCGGCTGCGCATTCGCAATGCCGCGACGGATGAATTGATTGGCGGCGGATTCGTCAGCGTCGCCGGTTCGCGGCCGGGGTTATTCACTTTTTCGCAAGACGGCTCAGGATTTGCGGTGGCGGTAAACCAGGACGGAACGGTGAACAGTCCCGAGAATCCCGCCGCTCGCGGCAGCGTAATAACGCTTTACGGTACCGGACAGGGGCCGACGAATCCCCCTGTCGCTGCGGGCGAGGCTCCGCCGGACGGAGTCTTGACCCACACCGTCGCTACTCCGACGCAGGGCGCCGCGGAATGCTTGCAGCCCAACGCCATGTGCGTACTGATGGCCAACAAGATCGCGGAGACCCAGTTTTCAGGCCTCGCGCCGGGTTTCGTCGGGCTCTGGCAGTTGAATGTGAAGGTGCCTGAGGGCGAGGACTTCCTTGGCGGCCCTACCGTCCCGATCAAGGTAGTCGTCAATCAAGTGTCGACCAACGACAATGTATTCATATCGACCCAGTAGGAGACTTGCGATGCGAATGAAGGGAATGAAGATCAAGGCCCGCGCCCTGGCGCTTGCCGCCGGCATGGTCTTGCTTGCCGCTTGCATGAAGTCGCCTGAAGAGCAGTACAAGGCGTATATGGAAAGCGGCGCCGGGTATGTCGAGGACAACGACTACGCCAACGCGGCGTTGCAATTTCGCAATGCCGCCCGCGTCAATCCCAACGTCGCGGAACCGCAATACGAGCTCGCCAAGGCTTATCTAAAAGACAACAAGATTCGGGAGGCGGTCCAGGCGATTCAGGAGGCCGTCAAGATCGATCCGAATCACACGGACTCGAATCTGCTGATGGCCCAGCTATGGTCTCGTCTGGGAGGAGAAGAACAAGTCAAAGACGCTGAGGGTCGGCTTGAGACCATCCTCCAAACGCGTCCGAATGACCCCGAGGCCCTGTTCGCGATGGCGATTGCGCGCGGCAGACTTGGTTCCATTGAAGACGCCGAGGGTCTTCTGGAAAGGGCCTTGGAGAATTCGCCCGCTCACCTGCAAAGCGCGATTACGTTGGCTCGTCTGCGCATGAGCGAGAACGATCAGGCCGGGGCGGAGAAGGTTCTGCGCGACGCTGTGGCCAGTTCCGAGGACAAGAAGCCGGCGCAGATTGCGCTCGCGCAACTACTCCTGGCTCTCGACAAGGTCGATGAGGCGGTCGCGGAAGTCGATTCGATCCTAGCCGAGGACGATTCTTATGGTCCGGCACTGCTTGCTCGCGGCCTGCTGTATTTGCGGACCAACGATAAGGAAGCAGCGGAAGGCATGTACAAGCGCGCCTCGGAGCTGCCTGGCGACATCTACAAGACAGCCTACGCCAGGGTGTTGGCTCTAAACGGCAAGAACGCGGAATCGACGGCCGAGTTTCAGCGTCTCTTTGACGAAAATCCTTCGGATCGCCAGATCCGCACCATGCTGATCGTTTCCAATCTCCGAGAAGGGAAGGCGGACGTTGCCGAGAATTTGCTGAATGAAGCCATTGAGGAGAATGATCGCGACTTCGATGCCAGAATGCAGCGCTCCGAGTTGCACTTGCGCAGCGGCAGGATAGAACCGGCTCGCGCCGATATCAATGTGGCTCTAAGCATCCAGCCGACCAGCGCTCAAGCTCACTACATGTTGGCCAAGATACTTGAGGCTTCTCAAAATCCGATTGGGGCCCGCCAGGAACTGGGCGAATCGATGCGCCTGGATCCCACGTTCCTTTTGGCCCGGATCGACATGGCGCAGAGCCTGCTGCGGTCCAACTCGCAGCGTTCGGCGTTGGACATCCTCAATGAAGCGCCAGAACAGATTAAGAATCATCCGCAGTTGGTCTCGAGCAAGATCTGGACCTTGATTGCCCTCGGCGACTACGACGTTGCGTTACAGCAAGTGACCGCTGCCCGCAGCACACTGGGTGAATTGCGCGATCTAAAGCTGCAAGAAGGAGTCATCTACGCGGCGGGCGGCGATCACGCCAAGGCGTTGCCGCTGTTGCGCGGCGCCCTCGACGCCAATCCAACGGACTTGCGCGCGTTCAACGCTTTGGTGGCCGCGCAGGTTAGCGCCAAGCAGACAAACCAAGCTTTTGAGACGATTCGCGAGCATGCCGCGGCTCACCGTGACGTGCCTGCCATACAATTGGCCGCGGCAACCTGGTTCATTCGGGGCGGTAAGCCTGACGAAGCGCGCGCCTACCTAGATCGAGCGGCGGCAGCCCCTCAGACCGAAGCCGACGCCCAACTGGTGCTGGCTGCCCTGGACCAAGAAGCGGGAAACCAGCAGAGCGCCCAGCGGCGGTTGGAAGAAGTCATCGCTAAACAGCCCACCAACACAGCGGCCCTGACCCGTCTGGCGCTACTACAGGAGCAGCAAGGCAAGTTCGCTGAGGCGGAAAAGAACTATCGCGCAGTGCTCGCCGTCGCTCCCGATGATGTCGCGGTTTTAAACAACTTGGCCTATCTGGTGGCCTCCCACGACGGCAATCTCGATGAAGCTCTGCGTTTGGCCCAAGCCGCGCGCGAGCGGGCGAGCGACGCCAGTGTCGGCACAGGGATGATCGAGGATACCTTAGGCTGGGTCCACTACCTCCGCGGCAGCCACGATGTCGCGGTATCCACGCTTCGGGGCGCCTCTGAGAAAGCCCCACAGGTGGCAGTGATCCGTTATCACCTGGCCATGGCGCAGGCCAAGGCCGGCAGGCTACAAGATGCGAAGGCGTCGTATCAGGCCGGTCTGTCTCTCGACTCCACCCTGCCTGAGGCGCGCAGCGCAGCCGAACTGGTTCAGTAGTGAGAGCGATGCGCGCTCCGCGCTATTCGGAGTCCGCCTCAGACGGTCGGCAGCGCGTCATCCTTCGCGGCGGAGTTAGCTCTCGGAGCGGGGAAGCACGTCCTTGACCAGCGGCAGCAGTTTTGCCGCTAGGTCCAAGGCTTCCCGTTCGCCTTCTGGCGTGTCCTCGACGGTGATTCGGACGATCGATCCGGAGGTACGCTGTTTCATCACCGAATCCCACACCAAGCAAAGTTTGGCGTAGTATTCCGAAGCGACCACTCGGTCGTAGCTCTGGTACCAGTAGAGAACCAGCAATCTGGACTGGCCTCTCTGAATGTAATAGCGATTAATTTCCGCGGATTCGCCCTCAAACGGGACCGTCGCCGTGGCGTATTTCCAGATCTCCCAGCCGCTTCCCGGAAGGCAGTTCTTCGGCGAATGCATCGCCTCTCCGGCCTCCTGCATGCTGTAGAAGGCCAAAAACACATCGGCCGAGGCTCCGTCTTTCCGGTAGTAGTCCCGTTTGAGGTACGAAGTCGCCCGAAGAACGTCTTCTTCGGCTTGGCTCAAGCGATCGCCCACACGGCCGTTCCAATCGCCGATCTGCATCGGGATCGTTGCGAGCGGCCGGTACAGCTCCTCGGGGCGGCGCTGTCCGCTCCACATCACGGTGGCGTAGGTTAAGGCCAAGAGGGCCGCCAGAGATCCTGTGCGCATGCTCGATGACATCATTGACTTTCTCCGAGTTGCGGATCTTCCTGTCGATCGAATCGGGCTAGCAGCGTCGCCAGAAAGTACATGAGGCCGAAACCGACCAAGAAAACTACCCATCCTGAAAAGGAGTGAAAGAAACCTTCCGCCAATGCCGGGTCTTCTCTCGCGAACAGCGCCGTCATCACGATTCGCAATACGTTCACGCCGATCGCGACCGGAAACGCCAGCAAGAACAACAAGAAGCGCCTCGGCAAGCTATTGCAGATAAAGTATCCCAACACTAAAGCGAGCACGCTGAGCGACGAGATGCTTCGCAGCCCGCTGCAGGCTTCCGCCACGCCCAGCGATATCTCCGACAGATGCATGACATTCCCGTCCCGAAATATCGGGATGCCCAACATTTCGATGGTGTTGCTCGCCACCCAGGACGCGAACAACTGGAGAGGCGCGGCAAGCTTGTTGTAGACGATCGCCGGGATTGGAACCATTGTGGCGAGCAAGACCAGAGAGAAGGCCGTTTGCTTCAGGCGCGCCGCTCCCCAATAAGTCAGAATGATCCCCGCAAGAATAATGACTAGCGAGACCCGAGTCAGAAAAAACTCGGCGCCGAGGCGCCCCAGGATGTGCGCGGCGCAACCCGCTGCTGTCAAGATCACTCCCCTAGAGTCAGCGGAAGCCGGCGTTGCCAGGATCCGATCCCGGTTCAACCAGGCCACATAGGCTGCCAGGGGCGGGATCAGCAGGCCGTGCGAGTAGGCTTCGTCCGTCCACCAAATGTAGGCCATGCCCGGAACGACGTCCCAATACAGTAAGACGACGAGGCCGCCGAGCAGAGCAATAGCGCCCCACGAGAGCTGGTTCCAAGAAAATGCGATCGGCGCATTGCCGGCGGCGGCGTCAGACATGCTAGGTTCCGCGGCTCCCTTCACCGGCCTCGACCCCAAAGGACGATCTTAACCGTCTGGAAGATAATGGCCATATCGAAGAGAAAGGACACATTCTTCAAGTAAAACAGATCGTACTCCAGCTTGCGGATGGCGTCATCTAGGTTGGAACCGTAGGGGTAGCAGACCTGAGCCCAACCCGTGAGCCCGGGCCTCAGGGTGTGGCGCTCGTCATATAAGGGCTCTACCTGAAGGATCTGATTGACGAACTCGGGACGCTCGGGGCGAGGACCGATGAAGCTCATCTGGCCACGAATGACATTGATAAACTGCGGCAGTTCGTCCAATCGGTACAGCCTGAGGTATTTACCAATGGTCGTGATGCGTGGATCGTTCTCTTGCGCCCAGCGAGCGACGCCGTCCACCTCCGCGTCCTGCCTCATCGTCCGGAACTTCAGGACGTCGAAACAGCGCCCATTCAGTCCCACCCTGGTCTGGCGGAAAAGGGCAGGTCCGGGGGAAGTCAGGCGAACGGCCAGGGCGACCACTAACATGATCGGCAAGCTGACGATAAGCCCGATCGTGCTGAGCAATAGATCCGTCAGTCTCTTGAAGGCCATCGCATAGCCGCTTCTCGCGAAGCCCGTGGAGAACACGAACCACGGCGACTGGACGGTTTCAATGGAGACCTTGCCCGTAAAGCCGGCAAGCGCCGCATTGGCGTCTTCCACACGTACCCCGCGGGTGCGAAGCTTGAGCAGCGCATTCAGTGGCAGGCGGCCCGCGAACGCATTGTCCGAGACCAGTACGGTCTGCACCGAGTGCTTGCGAACCAAATCCTCGATGCTCGTGGCGTCGCCTAGATAATGGCCCGAGAGGTCGTCGGGTCTTGAGACTCCCGCGAACCCGACCATTTGCATGTTCAGGTCCTCCCGCAACCTGATCTCTTCGGCTACGCGACGAGCGACTTCATCGGTACCAAGGATGAGGACGGTCCGTTTAGGCAGCGCCGTTCTCCAGGCTAGATCAGCCAACCAGCGCAGCAAAGTGGTTGCTATCAAGAGGAAGACCAGCGTCATGGCGAAGACGCTGCGTCCGATGCTTAGCTGCGGAGCGGCATAGTAGATCGCCGCGAGAAAAAAGCACCCGACTCCCGTGGCCTGCGTCAGCCGGAAGAACTGATCGGATGCGGCAAGCTGGTCCTGGGCCCTATAGAGCTCGTTGTAGTAGGCGCAGATCTGAAAAACGGCGAGGATCGTTAGGCAGCGGAACGTCAGGTCCGGCTGTTGAGTAAAGAAAGCGAAGCTCTCAGGATCGCTCCAGAACCGAGTCCTGTACGCGAGGATGATCGAGCCGACGATGGACAAAGCGTCTCCCGCGACCACGAAGACCGTCTTACGGGAGACATACTGATCAAAAATCCGGAACATCGCTCCGGGGCTTCGCCTCGGATGGTTAGGCAGGTTCTGAGGAGAAGACTATCTCGGCTCGACCGGCCTCCATACCAAGGACATCTGCAGCCGATGCAGCGCCATATTCGAGGCAATGCCGCTGAAAGGGCTCACGTACTGGCCGTAGTAGTAATCGGAGCGGAACATGGTCGACGGGGTCAAACGCCGGCTTAGGCCGGCACTGTACAGATCCGTCTCGAAATTCTGGAGGCGAGGTCCGCTGAAGCCGCCGTAATCCGAGCGGGTGAACCCAACGCCGGCGGTCGCGCCCCACGGGCTAAACCGCGGCTGCCAGTTCCACATCAAGTTCGCCGTCATCGTCGACCTGCCGCCGAAGCCGGACGGATCGCCGACTCGCTTACCGGCGGACAAATTGATCTGGTGGGCGCCTTTTACATAGCCCAACATTCCGTTGGCGGTCCAAGTCGTCGTGTTCCAGGCCTGAGAGCCTCTGTTCGGATCAAAACGGATGGTTCCGACGCCTCCGCCCAACTCATAACTCCAATGGCGCGTGAGCATCTGGTTCAGCGAAACCGTGGGGCTGTGGGCCACGCTGCGCGCGAAGCTTGATTCGGAAAAGGAGGTGACGTGCGAAAAACCGATACGGGTCCGAGACGACAGTCGATAGTCCGCGGAAGCGTTAGCCCTTGTGCTCCTCGCGTAATTGATGTAGCGCGCCTCGGGCGTCGATTGGGAAAAGTTCGTTCTTATCACCCGGCTCATCGAGGAACTGCCGCCGAAATTGATGGTCATCCTGCGCGAGTAGGCGTACGACATGCCGGTGGAAAGCGATGCCGAGAAAATTCGATTCATGTCGTACTCGGCTCCGCCGGGATCATCGACTACCCGAGAACCCGTCAACATAGCCGCGAACTCATCATTGGAAATTTCTCCGGCGAGAACCTGTTCCATCAGTTCATTAAAGTTGGCTGGCGCGTCGACGCTGCGAGTCACTGCCGGGCGCGACCAAAATTGTTCCAATCCGACGTTGCCGGCGCCGCCGGCAGCGCGTAGCGATAGACGCGGGGTTAAGTCCCGTGCGGTCTGGAAGGAAAAGCGGTGGTCGGTCGTCGACCACTCGGGAATCCTGCTTCTTTGAACGTGGGACGGCGTATAGCTGAACCGAGCCATGCCTCGCCGGCCTTGGTGAGCGTAAGTGAGGACCGCGCTCGCCCCCAGGTCGTAGTCAGCCCCTAGATTGTTGCGTTGGAAATAATAGGCCGGGCTAGTGCCGAACCCACGCGGTAGGCTGTTCGAGGAATATCCTCCAAAGATTGTGGCGCTCTCCAATCGCAAGCCAGGGACCACCGACAAGACGTCCGCCGCATCGGAGAATCCCGGATCAAACCCTCCCGAGTTCCGAGCCGGAGCAAACCGCGAAGGGCTCAATGCGTTGCTAATGACGGCATTGGGACTGCTCGACGTCAAGGCACCTGCAGCGGCCGCTCGGCTAATAGCGCTTGAGAATGCCGCCCGGCGGCGCGGGGCCGACGCCGCAGCTTCCTCCTGGTCGCGCCCGAAAGCTCTGAGCGAGCGGGCGACGATAGCGGTTTGTTCCGCTTCTCTGGCCTCTGCGGCTTCGTATTGACGAGCCTCGGCCTGACCGCGAGCCGCCGTGTTCAATTCCTGCGTTGCCGGAAGCAACTGGATTCCTACGGCTCGATTCGATTCTCCGCCTCGTTCCTGCGCAAGGAGGACCCTTGCCGTGTCGCTCCTCGCTGCTGAGAAGGCGGATACTGACAACGCCGAGCCGGACGTCGCCGGATTGTTACCGGCGGACTCCATCACTTGCTCGGCAGCGATCGCCGCCAATTGATTCGCGCGCGCGACATCCGCTTCCAGCGGCTCTGCCTGCAAAAAGGACGCCCCAGCGATAAGACTTATCGCCAGAACCGACCCTTGCGCGCCGCGCCGCGCTTGCCCCCAACCGCTTGACGGCTTCCATAAAGTGCTGGCCTTGTTTGCCATGAGATGACTCCCGCTCCCTCAACTAGGGACAACATCAACGGAAGGGGGAATCCGCGTCCGCTGCCTTAGCTGAGCCTTTATCTCTACCGAGAAATGAACGGGAATAGAGATAGCTCTACTCCTGTTCCTCCCACCTCGACTTGTCGCGAGTATATCACGCGTTTCGCCGTCCGGCGAGCGTTTTCGCGTTGATTCCAATAGTTGAAACCGCTTTCGAACCTTTGGTGCTATGCAGGTTTAGTACTACGGTTCTAAGTGAATAAGCCAGTCGGTTCAGGGGTAGCGGCATTCTCCAGTCAGTACGATGAACGGGTTGCCGGATTGGCTTCTCTGGCTGATAATCAGCAGACAGGAGTGATGCGTTTCGGACTAGACCGAAGTAGGTCAATTTCTGGCCACGCGTCCTTGCTCCGCAGTCTGCGCACGTCACAGGTTCCAAAATGAACGAAGAGGTCCAATTTCGACGCCCCGAGCTCATGCCGCTTTCGATCTTGCGGGCGATCTGGAAGCGGAAGGTCGCAATCCTAGCGATGTTCTTGCTGTTTACGGTGATCTCGGTCGCCGTGGTTGTGTTGCTTCCGCCGGAATATAGCGCCAGCGCGCTGATTCTCATCGAACAGCAGCGCATTCCCGAACGATTCGTAACCGCCACGGTTAACGAAACGCTCGACAGTCGTCTGAACCGCATCCACAATCAGGTCCGCGCCTATGACGTGCTCGTGCGGATCATTGAGGAGTTCAATCTCTACGCCGAAGATCGCGCCTCGCTGTCCGACGAAGAGGTTGTGGAGAACATGAGAGACCACATCTCCGTGAGCCTCGTCGAAGGCCTCACCGCGAATCGCGGCGATGCAACCGCTTTTCGAGTCTCTTTCCGTGATGCCCGACCGGACCATGTCGCTCAGGTCGCCAACCGACTGGCCAATACGTTTGTCGACGAAAACAAGCGCTCGCGGACCGTTGCTGCTGAAGGTACAGCGAGTTTCATCGATACGCAGATTCAGGAGGCGGAGAATAACCTGAGCCGGGCCCAAGAACGATTAACGCAGATCCGGCAACAGTACATGGGAGAGTTGCCGGAGCAGGAAAGCGCCGTCATTGCCGAGATCTCTCGCCGCCAGGTTGAGTATCAAGCCGCGGAAGCCGACGTGGCCAGGACGCATCAGGACAAGATGTTCCTAACCAACAGCCTGGAGGCCGCCGTCTCTGCCTTGGAAATCGCGCAACGTGGGGTCAGCGAGCAAGCCGAGAGCCAAACCGAAGTGGGAGCTGGGCAGGCGCCGGCCGCCTTGCGCGCCCAGTTAGCTCAGGCAACCGCGAACTTCGAGGCCCTCCAGACAAGATACAGCCCGTCGCATCCGGATGTCGTCCGTTCCCAAGCTTACGTTGAAGAGTTGCGCTCTTCGCTGGAACTCGCCGAGGCCGAAGCCCAGAAGTCGAATGACACCACTACCGAGAGTCCCGCCTCGCTATCGGCCCAGGCCGCTGGAATTCTGCTGCAAGCCGAGACTCGCGTCAAGCAACTCCGGACGCAATTGACGGTTGCCGATCAGTCGATCAAGACGGCCGAGCGCAAGCGCGAGGCGGCGAGCGCCGCCCTGGCCGCCGCTTCCGCCAAGATGGGCCGGATTCCCATCCACCAGCAAGACCTAGTCGGCGCCCAGCGCGAATACGACACGGCGCTCGCCCGCTGGACGGAGCTTTCGAACAAGAGCTTCGACGCCAACTTGGCCCAGACCATGGAGGAACGCGAGAGTTCCGAGCGACTTACCGTGATCGACTTCGCGCGCGTGCCATCCAAACCGGTTTGGCCTCCCCGCGAGGCCTTCGCCGCTGGCGGAGCGTTGGGCTCATTGATTTTGGCCTGCCTCCTCGGCTTCGTCTTGGAACTGAAGAAGAACGTCGTCCTCGGCGAATGGGAGATGCCGGCTCACGTGCCTGTGTTGGGCCGAATTCCCGTCATCGTACCTGAGGCCGATCTCTCGGGCGCTACGCCGAGCCGCGCGGGTGCGGGCGTTTGGAAACGCACCCTACTGGCATCCTCCGTCTTGCTGTCTTTGGCGGCCATGGCCGTCGCTACTAGCCTATATTTTGGCTGGATCTCGTTCTAACTGTTGAAAGAGAAGGCACATACCAGCCATGGAAAGAGAAGTCAGCGAATCGACCGCCCAACGTATCAAGGATTTCCAGGAAACGGCGCCGGATAAGCCCTCCGAGACCTCCTATGCCGCCGACCTTCTGGTGGGGCCGCTGCACGAGTTGGAGGCGATGCGCGTCAATATCAAGGACGGCGCGCCCTTGCTGCCC
>CAZYOX010000090.1:0-12930 GCA_964649285.1 uncultured Bryobacterales bacterium
GCAGCAGAGCGCCGGCGGCGACGGCGATGAAGCCGGCGAGCAACGCGTACTCCACCATGTCCTGACCCTTGCGGTCCTTAATGATACGCGCGATCAAGTACTGAAGCTTAAGCATGTTTGTCTCCAAGATAGATGTTGTTCAAGAGGATGAATTGCTTTGTCGGTGCGTGTTTGGGATTCGAACTGACAAAGCCATCTTGGGGTCGGAGTCGCGAATCCGGCTATGGACTCGTAGTACCGATTTTGATCTCGGTATATTCACGTATTACCTAAAGGCCATAGAGACATAAGGTGCGGATTTTCGGGAACAAAAAGGGCGGCCTGAAAGGCCGCCCTTCGTTTTTCGCGTCTTGTAAGGACTACGTAGCGGCGGCAGCCACGACCGAAGCCATGCGGCTGAAGATGGTCGAGATGTTGGTCGAGATGCCGGGCAGCAGAGCGCCTGCGGCGACGGCGATGAAGCCGGCGAGCAGCGCGTACTCAACCATGTCCTGGCCCTTGCGGTCCTTAAGCAAACGAGCGATTAAGTATTGAATCCTAAGCATTGGTGTCTTCTCCCTCTGTCGAAAATTGGCTTGAGAGCTATTACAAGTTCTGCGGTCGGCCGCAGCAACCTCACGAGGCCATCATGCTGGACGACCCGAGAGACCGGCTATGGGTGTCTAGTACCTTTTTTCGCGGGGGATATTCCCGTATGTCTCGGTAGGGACGGAGTCGTAGGACTCACTGGATCGCATCCCGTAACTGACAGATAGAGAAAGAGTTAGTGGTCGGACTGAAGCTGGACCAGGGGTTGCTTGGGGCCGTCCGAGGGACTAGGGGCTTGAGGACCCCGAAAGAAATCAAAGGCTGAAACCTTATGCACGCACGACACCGTGCAATGCGGCGCGCAGCCCTTTTCAAGCGAGTAAGCGCGCCGAACGTCTTCCACGGTGTAATCCGCGAGAGGCGTGCCGGGGAAGCCGCGTTGCTGCGAGCAGTAGTGGACCAGGCCGTCTTCGCAGACGTAGAGGTAGCGGGCGCCGGCGCGGCAACGCCAATCGTTGGGCTTGCCCGCGGCGATATTCGTTTGAAAGAAATCCAGTCGAGCGTACGAGCGCTTACTCAAGCGGCGGATCCGCTCCCAGACGTCCCTTTCGACGTCAGAGAGAGGCTTCAGTTGGCCCGCGCCGTCGTGGATAATGCCCACAGTCGAGGTGAAGCCAAGGTCGACAGCTCGTTTGGCGATGATGTAAGCGTCCTCGGCATTCTCGATGCCTCCGCCGACGACGGAGTTGATGTTGACCTCGAAGTCGGCGTATTCGGCCATCCACTCAAGCTTCTTGTCGAGCACCTTCAGGCTCTTCTTGGAGATGTCGTCCGGCTTGACGTTGTCGATCGAGATTTGAGCGTATTCCAGACCGGCGTCGTTCAGCCGCTTGATGCGGTCCGGGACCATGAAATAACCGTTAGTAATGAGGCTGGCGATCGCCCCCCGTCGCCGGACATGGACGAGCAGGTCATCCAACTCCGGGTGCAGCAGCGGTTCTCCGCCGCTCATGGTGATGATCGAGACCCCCAGATCGGCTAGTTTGTCCACCCGCCGCTTGAGCTCTTCGATCGGGACCGGGCTCGACACGTGGTCATATTCGTTGCAATAGGCGCAGGCAATATTACAGCGGCGCGTCGGGATCATCTGCGCCAGGGTGGGTTTGTCCGTATTGGTCAGTCCCCGCCACAGCATCCGCGCCTCACGCAATTTGCGATGGACGTGCAAGCGTTTGCGGCGAATGCTGGTGCGGAAATCGACAGCCATCGAGGAAAGGCTCCGGCACCCCAAGTATAGCCTTTACAACGGCTAAGCCGGGCGCTGAACCAGCCGTTTGGTTTGGTGCTGCACCCTTCGTTTGGGCAGCGTTTTCACTGCTTGAGCGGCCCGCACCTTATCCATCGCCTGCACCATGCCCAGGACTTCACGGTCCGGGACGTGTCCCAGCAGTCTATCGAATATTGCATCCACGGCGTCGTCGAGGCTATCCACCAGTACTTTCCCCTCTTGCGTGATGAGACATAGTACTTGCCGTCTGTCTTCGTCGTGCCGATTTCGGGTAACCCAGCCGCGTTGCTCGAGCTTATCCAGCAATCGCGTGATGCCGGGGGTTTGCTCGATCATCCGCGTGCGTATCTCCAGTGTCGGCAGAGGCGTGTTGCCCGCCCCGCGCAGGATTCGCAGCACGTTGTACTGCTGCATGGTAATTCCGGCAGGCTCAACTACGCCGGAGATCACGCGCCGGACCAAGTCGGTGGTTTTCAGAAGACCTAGTACTGCTTCGTGACGGATCGAATGAAAGGGCTTGTTCTGGTGGATTTCGTGCTTGAGGGAACCGGTACCGTCTGACATTCTCATTCATGGTCCCTTTGCCGCAACTGCCCTGTCAACACGCCCGAATGCGTGTGTCGCGTGGACACGGACAAGTGCCCGAAGTGTCACAGTCCGCGCTGTAAAAATTCGCGAAGCGGCGTACTCCCAGGCCAAAACAAGTTTGGCCATATACTTGCTTACGGCGTTTCTGACCGCATAATGGGGTTGGCCGCCCTGGGCCGACTGCGGTTGAGAATGCTGCAACTTTGGCGAGCGGTAGCCGCCCTGTTACTGTGCATGTTGTGCACGGCCGGGCTCGCTTACGCCCAAACGCCGTCGGCTGCCGCCCAAGTCGTGGAGGCCCAAGGTTCTGTTTCCCTCCTGCGGGACAACCAGGAATGGGCGCTTTTCCCCGGCGATTCCGTCCAACTGGGGCAGACCATCATTACCGGCCCTGACGGCTTTGCCACCCTCCAAGTCTCGGACGGGAGCTCCTTCCTCGTTTATCCCGACTCGAAGGTTGTTTTTCGCAAGAACCCCGGAAGCCTGCGGGACTTGATCGATTTGTTCCTGGGGAGGGTCAAGATCCATATCAACCGCTTGGGGGGCGAGCCCAATCCGACTAGGGTTTACACGCCAACGGCGGTGATTTCGGTGCGCGGCACGACCTTTGAAGTCTCCGTCGATGAATCCGAAGTGACGACGGTGTTCGTTGTGGAGGGCTCAGTCGGAGTTCGCCACCAGTTGCTGCCCAGCTCGCGGGAAACGGTTCTCGAAGCCGGGCAGAGCCTGACCGTCGATCCCTTGGTTCCGCTGGCTAAGGCCGGGGTCGACGGCGCCGGCATCGCCAATGCGGCGGAGGACATCGTCCGAGTCGCGGCATCGCTATGGCGGAGACTCGGGGGACGCGGTTCCTCCGGCGGCGGCGCTGGCGTCCCAGGCTCTGGAGGCGGCGGTCCGCAACCTCCGCTGCCGACCGACGAAAAGGCTCCAGAGGCCCCTCCGCCGCCCCCTCCTCCGCAATAAATAACCCCGGGCTCTCCCCCACAGGGCGGCATCCGATCAGCCCAGGGGCGTGAGCCCTGGGTACCCGACCCAAGCACATGGGTAACAGATCCGTGCCTCCGCCGGCTCCTTCGAGCGAAGGCAACGCGCCTTATTGCATGAAGAACGAGCTGAGCGCCAGCGCGCCGACCAACGCCAAGAAGAAGTAGACGACGTACATCTGCAACTGGATCGCCTTCACATCGGAGTTGGCGATCCCCGAAGAGATCTTCTCGGCCAGTTTGCCGGCGAAGTGCTCTGAAACTCCCGGCCCGGCGCCGATTTCTTGCAGCTGTATCAGTTGGGCGCGAAGTTCGGCAATCTCAGCCAAGGCGTTGCCCGAGTCCCTGGCTCCGCCTTCGGCCGTGAGTTCAGCGCGCAGCATCGCGGCCCTCTCGGCGACCTTCGCCTCGAGACGTTCGATCCTCTCGGTCAGCACCTCGCTAAGAGCCGTCGACGTCCCCGATCCGCCGTCGCCATTGCGCTCCAGCGCCTGCACGCGCACCCCGAGTTCGTGTAGGATGTCGGCGGTTGCGGCGCCGCCTGCGCCGGAGTCCACTAGCTTGTCGACTCGTTGCCGTAACTCAGCAATGGCATCCGCCTGATCGCTCGTTGAAATCGGCTCGCGATTTTCGAGCTTCTCGATCCGTTGCAACGCCGTCGGACCGGAAGATTCCAGCAGCGCCAAGCGTTCTTCGATTCGAGCAATCGCCTTGGGGTCAGGCCCGGATTCTTCGCGCAATTGACTGGTCAGCCCGGCGACGCGCTCGCGCACTTCGTTGAGCTGATTCGTCAGGTTGCTCGATCCGCCGGTGAGTTCCAGTTGGTCCAGTCGGCTCGAGAGGCGGTCAATCCGAGGGTCGGCCGCTGACGAACTCGACTGTCCGGCTTGCAGCTCCAGAGCTCCCAGCCGGGCCGTAAGCTCGGCTATCCTGCCGTCATTTGCGGCCAGTCCCGATTTCTCGATCGCCGACAGCTTCTCCCGCAGTTCGGCAAGGCCCGATTCGGTCGCAGCGGACTCGTCCAGCTTGGATTCAATCGCCGCAATACGGCCGCTGTAAATCTCTACGTCGGGGATCTCGGCGATGCGCTCGGAGAGGGCGTCGCAGCGCTCGCGCAGTTCGGCAACCGCTTTGGCGACGTCTGGGGACTGTTCATCCTGAGCTTCCACCGCCGCCAGGCGCTGCTGCAATGCGAGGATAGCGTCGGACGTCGACAAAGCCTCAACGGCCTCTTGAAGGCGGTCGATGCGAGCGGACAAGGCTTCGGCCAGAGGACCCGGAGCCGATGCCGACACTTGCCCTTGCAGATTGGCTACTTCTTGCCGCAGTTCGATCAGAGCGCTGACGTTCGCGGCGCTGTCCAGCCGGACCGCCAGTTCTTCCATTCGTTGGGACAGTGCCTCAAGCCGAGCGGAATCCTCATCATCCGTTGCAGCCTGCTCAAGTTGGGCTAGGCGAGCGGCGAGTTCTGCGATCTCACTCTTCGCGGAAACCTGATCAAAGCGGCTCTCCAACTGATCGAACCTACCAGACCAATCCGGCTGGGTTTGGGCTTGTGCGGCGGTCAGCTGGCCGCGCAAATCGGCAAGCTCCTCGGCGACCTTGGCGGACGCCTCGCGAGCCGCTGCCTGCAGTTCCTGGATCTGTTCGGTGAACGCCTCGCTGTCAAACGCCTGTTGCGCCCGCCGCAACGATCCTTCGACCGAAGCGATGCGCAAGGCCATCTCATCCGTGCGCGGATCGGTGTGCGGAACCGACGTTCTGCGACGAAGCTCTTCGATCTGTTCCGACAGCCTCTCGACCCGGCTATCGGGGCCTCGCCCGCTGGAACTTTCTAAGGCCGCCAGACGATGGGCAATCTCGTTGATCAGCGGATCGCTGGCATCCTCGCCAACCTTCCTTTCCAACTCCGAGAGACGCAAGAAGATCGCATCCAGGCCGGCCGTAGGTTGCGCCGGCGCCTTCTCGATGGCAATATCGGCGATCCGCTGCTTTTGGGCTTGGATCTCCCCGCGCAATTGACGCAGCGTCTCCTCATGGAGGAATTGAGCTTCCTGCAACGCCTTGTACTGCGAGAAAATTCGCGAATCTCCGTCTGGAGCAACGCTCTCGCTCTTGCGCGCCGGGAACGCAGGCAGTTCTTGCGTGTCGTCCATTGCAAGTTGGCGGATCTTGGTGTCGGTCTCGTTGGGCAAAGTAATCCTCCGGCTTCCAGACCTCCCAGGCGTACTCGCCGCATCCGTTGCCAAACGGGCGCGCGACGTAGCTGTCAGCCTGTTTCGAGTGTCGTGGCGGCTTCCCGAAGGGCCAATAAGCGTCTTATCCTAATTCCCCGCTCAGAGAAAGCTTACGGCCTAAACAGCCCGCAATGGTTGCGTCCGGCCCGTCTGCAACAAAGGTTTGAAGATCGCCGAAACCGTACGGCCCCTGCGGGAATCTCCAATTTTGAGGCGGCATCCGCTGCTAGAATCTAGGTTCTGTTCCGTAGCTAGATGAGCGACACACATACATCGGATCTTTCCAGGCCGCAGGGCGGGGGAGGTTTCGAGTTTCGCGACGCCGGGAAGAAACAGAGCTTCGGCGACGTGATGAAGAAGCCGTCGACGATCATCAGCATCGTCCTCGGACTCGCCGTCATCGGTTTGGTGATCTACCTTCAGCAACGAGCAATCTCCACCGAACTCCCTCCGCCGCAAGTCAGCTACGAACTCTTGCCTAACGCCGGCTTAACCGAAGGCGTGCCCATCGCCATCAAGATCAACCAAGTCGCCGTCTTCCAAATCAGCGATCCGCTCGCTGCAGGGGGCAGCGCCGAGCGCGCGCGCGAAATCGTGCAAAACCTAGAGGGCGCGATCCAGGATCTGGTCGACGCTCCCGGCCGTGAAATCACCCTCGATGAACGAGGGGACTATCCGATGATCGTTCAGATGGCGCCCGACGGCACTGGCTACCGCGAAATCGCCCAGCCCAACGCGGACGATCTAATCCTCGCCGGAATGGAGGAGCCCAAAGCGGTCGCACGGCTCTGGGCGGAGCGGCTGACCGACGCGCTCAAGGCGCTGATGTTCGCTGAGCCTCCGGAGTTCACCCAAGGGACCCCATTCGGACACGCTCTGGACGCCATGCTATTCGGCGCTCGCGGCGAACGCGGCGAGATTTCCGGCGAATCGCTCGACGAGTCGTTCGAACGGCTCAGCGACGCCGAAAAGCTCTCGTTGTCGGCATTGCCTCCAAGGCCCGGCGCACCCGCCGACACGGTCGATGGCGCAACCCCGCCAGCTCAGCCCTGACCTTCCAGCAGCTCCAAGAAGCGTTCGATCTCGGTCTCGGTGTTGTAGAAGTGCGGCGCCGCGCGGATGTAGCCCTTTCTTGCGGACACCGAAATCCGATTGGCGGCCAGCCGTTGTCGCGTCGCTTCCGCGTCCACTCCGGCCTTGCGGAAGCTGACGATTCCCGAGCCGGTCGCCCGACTGCGAGGGGCGGCCAACTCGAAGCCGCGATTGGCGACGTGATCCGCTACACGATCCGTGAGGTCCAAAACCCGCTCCGAGATGGCTTCCACGCCCGCCTCCAAAAACAACTCCAGCGACGCCCGTAAGCCATAGCAACCAATGGCGTTCAACGTGCCGCACTCGTAGCGGCCCGCATCAGGGCGCAGCAGTTCCTCTGTGCTGTGTTTCGGGAAGCCCTGAACATTCGTCCAACCGAACTCGATCGGCTCCACCTGCGGCATCAGCTCTCGGTCGATGTAAAAAAACGCGGAGCCCTCCGGACCTAGAAGCCACTTGTGGCCCGAAACAGACAGCGCATGAATCCCGCTACGCTTCACGTCGACCGCGAACGGCCCTAGTCCCTGCACGGCGTCGACAACAAACAAACAACCCCTGCGCTTGCAAATCTCGCCCGCGGCGTCGAGGTCCAAGCGGAATCCGCTCAGGTACTGCACAAAGCTCACCGCCAGCAGCCGCGCGCCGTTGCAGGCCTGGTTCAACTCGTCGAGGTCGATACAGCCGTCGCGCAGTTCCAGCCAGCGCAGCTTGACGCCGCGCCGCTCTAATCTGGCCCAAGGGAAGTAGTTGGCCGGAAACTCCCCGCGAACGGCGACCACAACGTCGCCAGGGCGCCAGTCGAGTCCGTTGGCCACAAAGCTGAGCCCTTCGGAGGTGTTCTTGGTCACAGCGATCTCTGCCGGCGATGCCCCGATTAGCGTGGCGGCTGCTTTGCGCAGCCCTTCAACCGCCTCGATCCAACCCAGCCAGTGGACTCCGCCGGACTCCATCTGGTCCGTGGCCATCTGCTGCATTGCCAGGGCGGAGCGCCGCGGCAACGGGCCGGTTGCGGCATGGTTCAAATAGATGAAACGATCGCGGACGGGGAACTCGTCTAAATATGTGGATAGATCCATGCGAAGCCGCCTGCGGGCTGGACCTTGAGTTTACCGGACTTGTTGCGGGGCTTATACTGTTACCGAATTGGCAGCTGGAGGATTCGAGCGATGAAAGTGCTCACCGAACGGTTGGTAGTGGCGATTATCAGCTTGGCTCTCGCCCTGCCTTTGCCCGCGGCGGACAACGAATCCAAGCATAAGGGCGGCAAGAAAGACCCCGATGCCATCGGCGAGCGTGACGTCGACGGCGGCATCAACTTCTACTCACTCGAGAAGGAGATCGCCCTAGGCAAGAGCATGGCCCAGCAGGTGGAGCGCAATTCGCGCATCATCGAATACCCGATCATCTCCGAGTACATCAATCGTGTCGGCCAAAACCTCGTTCGCAACTCCGATGCCAAGGTACCCTTCACCATCAAGTTGGTCGACGACGAATCGGTGAATGCTTTCGCCCTTCCAGGCGGTTTCTTCTTCGTGAATACCGGTCTGTTCCTGCGAGCCGACAACGAAGCGGAGCTCGCCGGCGTCATGGCTCACGAGATCGCCCACGTCGCAGCACGCCACGGTACCAAACAGGCCACTCGCGGACAACTGATCAACTACGCCTCGATCCCGCTGATCTTCCTAGGCGGCTGGACGGGCTACGGCATCCGCCAAGCTGCGTCGTTCGCCATTCCCATGGGCTTCTTGCAGTTCTCGCGCGGCGCGGAGTCAGAAGCCGATCTGCTCGGCCTGCAGTACATGTATAAGACCGGCTACGATCCGACTTCGTTCGTCGACTTCTTTGAAAAGCTGCTTGCCGATCAGAAGCGCAAACCGGGCACGCTTTCCAAGTTGTTTTCGAGCCACCCGCCCACCGGCGATCGCATCACCAAAACGCAGGCGCGCATCGAAGAGATTCTGCCCGCCAGGCCGCAATATGTGGTGACGAGTTCCGAATTCCTCGACGTGCAGGCTCGCCTCGCATCGCTCACCCAGCGGACCAAGGCGGCAGACGATGAGGACCAGGAAGGCAAGCCCACTCTGCGGCGGAACCCGTCCGATGAGACGATCCCCGTGGATGGCGAGTCCTCCGACGAACCCGCCCCGGAAGACGAGAGGCCGACGCTGAAGCGCCGCTAATCGGATTTCGCCAGCGTGAACCTTACGAGGCCCCGCCCGCTCGGCGGGGCTTTCGGCTTTCGTTTCCCGTGCCATTGCGTCCGGCTTCGAGGGAATTCCTCCGTTTCAGAGACAATGACAGTCAGTTGTCAAACCATGGCTAAGCCGCCCTACGATGCAGTATTGTTGGTTTCCTTCGGTGGTCCCGAAGGCCGCGACGAAGTCATTCCGTTTCTCGAGAATGTGCTGCGCGGACGCAACGTGCCTCGCGAGCGCATGTTGGAGGTCGCCCAACACTACTACCATTTCGACGGAGTCAGTCCCATCAACGAGCAGAACCGCCAGTTGATCGCCGCATTGCAGGCCCGGCTGGCAGCCAATGGCCCCAACTTGCCGATCTACTGGGGCAATCGAAACTGGCAACCCTATTTGGCGGATGCCCTGCGCCAAATGCGGGATGACGGCATCAAGCGAGCGCTCGCGTTCGTGACTTCGGCCTACAGCTCGTTTTCCGGTTGCCGGCAATATCGCGGCAACATCGCCGCTGCCCAAGCGGCGGTCGGGGCCGGCGCTCCCGAAGTGGACAAGATTCGCGCCTTCTTCAATCACCCCGGCTTCATCGGGCCGATGGCCGAGCGCGTGCGGGAAGCCTATGGGCAGATCGCAGTCGAACGCCGCGCCGCGGCCGAGCTCATCTTCACCGCGCACAGCGTTCCGCTGTCGATGGCCGCGAGTTCAAAGTACGTTGACCAACTGCAAGAGGCTTGCCGCCTCGTCGCCGAGGCCGCTGGCCGGAGGGACTACCGGCTTGTTTGGCAAAGCCGCAGTGGACCGCCGGCGCAGCCTTGGCTCGAACCGGACATCAGCGACCACCTCCGGCAACGAAGCGAACAAGGAGTTCAAGACGTGGTCGTGGCGCCGATCGGTTTCATCTCCGACCACATGGAAGTGCTCTTCGACCTCGACATCGAGGCGCGGAAAGTTGCCGCGGAGCTCGGCCTCGGCTTCGTACGTGCCGGAACGGTGGGTGTCCATCCCGACTTCATCGCCATGATCCGCGAATTGATACTGGAGCGCACCGCGCCCGAATCGACGACGCCCCGCGCTCTGGGCGGCCTTGGGCCTAGTCACGACGATTGCCCTGTCGATTGCTGCCCCGCGCCAGAGCGTCCGGTCAGAGCCGCCGCCGAGCGGGCCTAACCCAGCAGCTTGCGCATTTTTTGATGCAGCTCAGCCCATTCATAAGGCTTGGATACATAGTCGTCCGCTTGCGCGTCGAACGCCGCTTCCACATCCCCCATCATGCTCTTGGCCGTCACCATGATGACGGGAATGTCCCGCGTCGATTCTGTTTCTTTCAACATGCGGCAAAGGGTGACTCCGTCGATGCCCGGCATCATTACGTCCAACAGAATGATGTCCGGCCGTTCGGCCACGGCCCGGTGATAGCCCAGTTGACCGTTTGGTTCTAAGGCGACCTGAAAACCTTCCACTTCCAAACGAAACACGAGCGGACGCACGATATCTTGCTCGTCGTCCACGATCAAGACAGTCCCAGGACTGGAGTTCGATCTCATCAGTCGTCAGTGTTGCGTCGAAGAACCTGCCGCTCCGGACAGAATTTTCAACAAATCGTCCGCGAGGCGTTGCGCCGACGTGACGGCGAGTCTGGTCGACCCCGAAAGCATCGGATCGCCTGCGGCGACCTCGAGCATGTCCGCCAGCCCTCTGGCCAGGGAGGAGGCGCCCACTGCGGGAGCGGCAGCAGGAGCTTCCTTCTCCAGCGGGGCCAATCTGCAGATGCGTTCGATGATCGTTTTAGCGCCAGCCGTCTTGGGCAGATAGTCAGCGGCGCCCAGGTCCAGCGCCTTACGGCGAAACTCCGGTTCGCTGTTCGCCGAAATAAGCACTACCTGCGTGTCGAACCAGATCGGGTGCGACTTGATGATTCGCGTCAACTCGATGCCGTTAATCTCCGGCATCATGAAGTCCGCGAGCACTAGATCGGCTTTGCCGTTGTTGAGATGCTCCAACGCTTCCGCTCCGTTCCGAGCCACAGCCAGCTCATAGCCTAGTGCCGCCAAGCGGAATTCAAATGCGCTCACGACATCTTCCTCGTCATCCACGAGCAGAATTCTCTTTTTCTCCGGCATCAGCGCTCCCCTCGATTACATATCGGCCACAACGGCAAAAGAACATAGACCCCGCAAGAGCCAGGATTCAATCTGGACAACGAGCCTCCGTGGATCTCGACCATTTCGCAAGCTAGAGCCAGGCTGGCGCTGTGGATTTCCGTGCTCTTGATTCCTTCTCCGGCCGGGTTGTGCGCGGCGACCTCAAGTCGTAGCCGCCTTGGCTCTACCGTTGCTCGAACGGTGACAATCCCCTTGCCCACGTGTCGGCCGACCGTCGCGACAATACTCGCCAAAGTACGGCAGAAGACGCGATCTTGCATCCCCAGCTGCAAAATGCCTCGGAAGCCTTCAAAACGGACGTGCAGGTCGGGGCACGAGTCAACCGCCGCCCGCGCGGCCACGCCGTCGGCGACTTCCTCAAGCGTCACGGCTGCCGGTTCGGGCCTCGCGCCGCCCTGCAGGCGAGCGATATCCAGGGCGTCTTCGATGCGGTCACGCAGCCGCGCCAGATTGCGGTAGGCCAGGTTGGCAAACTCCCGCTGCGCCGGGCTGAGGTCTCCTGCTGTGCCGTCTCGCAGGATTTCCACGGCCCCCTGTATCGCCGTCAACGGAGTTCGTAATTCATGAGCAACAGCTGTGATAGCCCCAAAGGCCCCGCGGTCGTCGTTCGGTATATCGCTCATTCCTGAGAGGCTCGAAAGGGAGACGCAACCCGCGCTGTCCCTATATGGCCTTATCGGCCTTCTCCGCCCACTGTTTGATTCGCGATTCGAGAGCGGCTTCGTTATACTCGATAATTGCGGCGCTATCGTCTAGGGGTCTAGGACAGGGCCCTCTCAAGGCTCAGACACGGGTTCAAATCCCGTTAGCGCTACCACTCTCCCTCCCCTCGGCCTATTTCGCAGGGGCGGCGCAACCAATAGCCCCGCAGCGGCGGTGCAATCAGGGGAGTCCGGCGGGGCACAACCCCAGGGCCCCTCTTCCCTCGACATCGACCCCTAATCTGTTTCTCACGTCCTCAGAAGTTCCTTCCGCCCTTTGACGATCCGGAACGTAAGCTGGTACTTCTGTTCTGTGCGCCAATGCTCCGGCGCAACCGCCAACCGCCATGAAACTCTCCGTGGTCATCCCGGTCTATAACGAACGCGATACCGTCAGAATGATCGTCGAACGCGTTCAGGCAGTACAGATCGACAAAGAGATCATCATCGTCGACGACTGCTCCACCGACGGAACCCGCGAAGTACTGGCGCAGATCTCGAAAGACCACCCAAACGTGCGCGTCTTCCTCCAAGAGAGGAATCGAGGCAAGGGATATGCGCTGAGAACGGGCTTCGAGAAGGCCCAGGGCCATTACGTCATCGTGCAAGACGCCGACCTGGAGTACGATCCCGAGGACTACCACAAGCTGTTGCGGCCGCTCGATAAGGGCAACGCGGACGTCGTATTCGGTTCGCGGTTCATCTCCAACCAAGAGCATCGCGTGCTCTATTTCTGGCATTCGGTCGGCAATCAGTTCTTGACCCTGCTCTCGAACATGGCCACCGATCTCAACCTCTCCGACATGGAGACCTGCTACAAGGTGTTCCGCCGCGATCTGATCCAGGCCTTAGTGCTTGAGGAAGACCGTTTCGGCTTTGAACCCGAAGTTACCAGCAAGCTCGCCAAGGCCCGCGCCCGCATTTACGAAGTCGGCATCGCTTACCACGGACGCACCTACGAAGAAGGCAAGAAGATCGGCATGCGCGACGGCTTCCGCGCCCTATGGTGCATCATCAAGTACCGCCTGCAACCGCTGAAGTTGAAACAGCCCTGGCCACCGCCCCACTAGCCCAAAGGACGGCACGTCCCATCTCTGTTACCCATGTGCTTGGGTCGTTCTGTTACCTATGTCCTTGGGTCGCACCCCTCTGTCCCACT
>CAZYOX010000091.1:0-12914 GCA_964649285.1 uncultured Bryobacterales bacterium
CCTCGAAGGGTAAACGTCTTAATTGCTCCTTCGGCGACATCGAAGTGCCCGTTAGCCATGGCAGGCTCGTAGAAGCGCTCCAGGTGCAAATCGTGCATCCGATCGTCCATGAAAGCTGGGCCGCTGTGGCACTCCGCGCATTTCCCCTCGCCGAAGAACACCTCCTCGCCTCGGAGTTCCAACTCGGTGGCCTCGCCAGGGATCAATTTGCCGAAGACGTCCAACTTAGGCGCCGGCGGGAAATCGAGCATATTCTGCATCTGCGCCATGAACGCGACTTGATTAGCACGGTCGGGTAGATGCACGCCCTTCTTGCCGGCTATCACGTGATCGCCGTCGAAATAGGCCGTGCGCTGTTCGAATTCGGTGAAGTCCTCTATCGAACGCAGCGACCGCTTTGAGCCGTGGATTTGCTGGTTGAACATGCCGCGCAGGCTTACGGTTTCTATTCGGAAACGATTCTGTTGGGGCCGCGTATCGGGGTTCAGATGGAAAGTCCCGTTCGTATGCCCGTTGACGTGGCAATCCAGGCAAGTGACGCCAAGCTGGGGCTCCTCAACTTTGCGATCTTCGGTTTGGTTGAATTGCTGCTGCGGAAAAGGCGTCAACAGGAGACGGAGTCCTTCCATTTGCACGGGCGTCAGCTTGCCTTTCATCAAGCGGTAGTAGTTCTTGATCGTTAGAACTTCGCCGTTCGAAACATCGCCTAAATCCGGACGATTCGTCAAGAAAACTGGGGGCGGAAACTCCGGCGTGAGGTGTTCCGGTAAATCGAACTCGGTGTCAAATCTCTCAAGGTCTCGGTTCTCCGCTTCGCGGATAGCGTCGATTTGTTGCTGCGGGAAAACCATGCCGCCGGCCTCGTGCTTCGAGTGCGGAAGCGGGCGGAAGCCCATGGGGAAGCTTTGCTGTCCGCGAATGTCATCGGGCGTCATCTGCGTCAACTGTTCCCAACTCATCCCGTCGGCCAGCTTGACGCGGACGCCTTCCTGAACGGCTTTGCGGCCGCCTGACATCATGACGTCGGACGGCCGATCGGAGAGATCGTAGCGGCTCTCCAGCAGCCCTTGCTGGCGCTGATCGAACTCTTCTTTTTGGGAGCTGTCGCGTTCGAAGATCTGCTCGAAGGTTTCTTCGATCACGACAGGCATGTAAGTTACACCGACCTCTTCTGGTCTATCTTGCGCCCATAGGTGCGCGGTCGCCCAAGCAATCGCAATAGCAGAGGCGACAGCGCCATAACGATATCGATTCTCATATTTCATTTCGGCCTCCCGTCAGCGGTATTACGGTGTACTGACACTTGAGGGGGAAGACGTGTTACCTCGGGAGCATTTCCTTAGCAGCCAGCCTGGCGAAGAGTAGTTTCTTGTAACGGGACTTTGTTGACGCTTATCTCCGCAAATAGAACGGCGCCCGCGCGGAGGGAACCGTGCAGCGTATTTGAGCCCTGCAGCCGATGATGCCGGGCGTGTTGGCGGGCGGCCAACTGTTGCCGACACGAGAAGCTAGTGCGTCATGGCGTAGACGATGTTGTTGACGCCTATGCGGATCGCAAAGGTGGCCCGGTCGGAAGGATAGCGGGCATCGTCCGCCCACTCCCAAGCGTCGCCTAGATCGGAGTTATACGAGACAGCCACCATCAGGCGGCCATCGTCGTCGTAGATGCCGCGCCAATGCGCGCCCTTTCCATCCTCGGGCCCAGTGGCATGGATCGGACTCTTGAAGCCTCGCGACAGGTGCGCCCAGCCCGGCACTTGGAGGCGTTCATCAAGGTCATAAAACGCGTGGAACACGGCGTCTTCGTCGGGGATGTCGACAATCTCGCGTTCGGGAAAAACCATCTTCATGGTTCGGGCGAAGAGTTGCCACTCATACTCGCCGTGCAGGTCGTCGGCCATGAAGAAGCCGCCGCGCAGTAGGTATTCGCGCAAGACCTGGGCTTCGGCCTCCGTGACGCCCCACTCGCCCACCTGAACGGCATAGACCCAGGGCCAGTTGAAAATGTCGTCGGAGTCGAGGTCCGTCACCTGCTCGACCGAGCGGATGTCGATGCCGGTTAGCCGCCCTACGGCATCGGCAAAATAGCGATCGGCGCGCGGGTAATCCTGCGTCCACAGAGAACGGCCGAGCCGGTAGTCGCCCTGGAAGCGCGGGTAGTACCCGTCATCGAGGCCGCCGCCGGGGAACATGAGCCGGACGAAAGTGAACTCCGTTTTGCTCTGATAATCAGCGGGCAGCGGTATGTCGCCAGGAGTGTATTCAACGCCAGGATATTCGCGGAAGGGGCGACCGAGGGCGTGGAGCGAGACGATCACGGCGATGCCGCATAGGGCCGCCCGGAGCAATCTCTTCGCCTGCGTGCCTCTCGTTCTCGTCATGTTTGTGCGGATACGACTTAGCTTAGCTTGCCGACGTGCGTAGCCCCCTGACGGCAACGCGTGATGACGAGGAGTGCAATTACGCTTGCAGGCACACGACGCGGACTATTTGCGATCACCTAATGCGTATCCCGCCGCCGGTCCGCGACCGCAGAACTAGAACAAGGGATTCGTTCGTGAGGGCGGTCCGATGCGGCCGACGCAGCGAACTGTCTATCTTCGCCGAGATTCCGTTGGCCATCTTGCCAGCGTGTTGCATTTTCTAAGATGAATTAGCTTTGAAAAGCTCGTTACAAAGCTTTTACTTGACACTAAGTTGCAAATTCAAATAGACTGGCCGCAGTTGGTTGCGAACCGGGCGGGGCTGCTGTTGGAGAACGCGCGCGGTGCGCTGGACGACGGGCGCCGCGGATGGCACTGTGCAAGTGACTCCCATCTGGAAGGCCGTTGCTGCAAGCGGCTGTTGGAATCCGGCGACAGGAATCACAGGGTTCGGCTACGGCATCCGGGACTTCTAGGAGCGGAGTAAATAAGCATGGAACGACGGGCAGCGATACTCGCATCTACCAAAGGATTCGGCCAAGTCTATACCTGTCCGAATTGTCAAAACATTCACTTGCAGGTTGGCGCGGTCAGCTTGACGCTTGAGCCGGACGCTTATGTGCAATTGGCGGACATGATCCTGACGAGCGCGGCGAACTTCGAGACGTGGTTGGCCGAGACATCCGACACGATGGAAAACCAGAGTCAGGACATGGAATAGCGGCCCGAAGCGCAGCTATGAAACAGCAACTCATGCGAATTTTATTGGCGCTGGCGGTCGCCGCTACTTGGGCGCAAGCGCATTTCATCTTCGTGGTACCGGAACCCGACGGCGCCACTGCCAAGGTATTCATCAGCGAGGAGTTGACTCCTGACTCCATGGTGAGCGCCGACATGGTGGCAGCCGCCAAGCTCAGCGTGCGCGATGCTAGGGGCGCCGAGACGCCGCTGACGTTGACGAAGGGCAGAGACGCTTACATTGCGACGCTGCCAGGCGTCGGGCCGCGAATCGTCCACGGCGTGCTGGATCTGGGCTTTACACAACGCGGCGAGGGCACGCCGCATGTGCTGCTGTATTACCCGAAGACCATTCTTGGCGATGCTTTCGGCGCGAACGCCAAGCTTGGCGGCGACGTACCGGTGGAGTTGATTCCGCTGGGCGAGCCCGGCGCGGTGAAGTTGGAGTTGATGGCTCGCGGCAAGCCGCTGGCGAATGCCGAAGTCACCGTGATTTTGCCAGACGGCAAGCAGGAAAAAGTCACGACCGACGCGCAAGGCCAAACCAAGACGCTGACGCAGAAAGGCCGTTACGGCGCGTGGGCCCGCTTCTGGGAAAAGTCCGCGGGCGTGCGCGACGGCAAGAAGTACGAAGAGTTGCGGCACTACGCCATGTTGGTTTTCGATGCGCCGAACGTGGGACACGTCAGCACGCCTAGCGAGGCGGAGACGGTGGCGCGTATGCCCGAAGCCGCGGCAAGCTTCGGCGCAGTGGTGAGCGACGGCTGGCTGTATATTTACGGCGGACATATTTCGCCGACGCATTCTTATTCCACGGCGGCGGTCTCCGGCAAGTTCCACCGCATGGAGCTGGCGTCGCCCGGCAATTGGGAGGAGTTGCCGGGCGGCCCAGGAGTACAAGGCATGAACTTGGCCACGTACACGGGCAAGGTCTATCGCGTCGGCGGAATGGAGCCGCGCAATCCGCCAGGCGAACCGTCAGACAATCATTCGCTGACGTCCGTCGCACGCTTCGATCCAGCGAGCGGCGAGTGGGAAGAGTTGCCGCCGTTGCCCCAGGGCCTCTCTTCGCACGATGTGGTCGTTGTGGGTGACCAGTTGATCGTCGTCGGCGGCTGGGAGATGCAAGGCGTGGGAAAGGGCGAAGAGTGGAACGAAAGCGTCCTGACGATGGACCTGGCGGCGAAGAACCTGGAGTGGAAGAGCGCGCCGCAACCTTTCAAACGACGTGCGTTGATTGCCGCGTCCTTTGAAGGCAAGGTATTCGTCATGGGCGGCATCAACGACGCCAATGCGGTCGTAGGCGAGGTGGAGATCTACGATCCGGCGAAGCACGAATGGAGCGAGGGCCCGATGCTGCCGGGCGGCTCGGCGTATGCGTTTGGGCCGGCTGCGGCAGTCCACGCCGGGAGCTTATTCGTCAGCCTGGGCGATGGTTCGTTGTATCGCCTTAGCCGTTCCGGCAAAGAGTGGGAGCCTGCAGGCAAGGCTACTCCACGCGTGGCGCACCGTGTTGTGTCGAGCGGCGATAAGCTGCTCGTCGCCGGCGGCGCCCGCCGGGGCGCAAATCTCGATTTGATCGAAGCGGTGTCCGTCGCAGAAGCGGCCCGTTAGGTCGCCGACCGGGTGTCGCGAATTCTCATGTGCCGCGGCGCCCGGTTGGTTTTTTGGATGCAAGCGAGAGAGGAGACGATGTCCGCCCGATCTGCTGTTCTTACACGCTACGAAGGTGCGCGCATTCGAATTCCAATTGGCGCCACGACTAGGACAGTTACCAAGAGTCGGTGCGCACGGTTGACGGCGTTATTGGATGAAGACGTGGCCGACATGCCTGGCGTCAGGGCGTTGCGGCGAGCCCGTCCCTTGACAGAGGTTCCGGCGGCAGCGCCGCGGCGCCATTCGCAAAGCAGTCTCTGGGATCTCGCGGATGCGATCGTGCCCGGTTTGATCTGGATTGCCGGCCTACTATTTGCAGCCGGAGCGCTGCCGCTCTAGAGGGATGCGCGGGTTCACCCCGAGTAACGGTCGACGCGGCTGCCGTTAGCGCGTTAATGTTGCTCGGATGGACGTTCCCCTCTACCACGGCACTCGAGCTGACCTGAAGCCAGGGGACTTGATCAGACCCGGCTACAACTCCAACTACGGCAAGGGGAAGAAGGCGAGCTACGTCTATCTAACCGGCACGCTCGACGCCGCCGTGTGGGGAGCGGAGCTAGCGCTCGGCGAAGGCCGCGGCAGAATCTATATGGTGGAGCCGACCGGCCCGATCATGGACGACCCCAATCTTACGGACAAGAGATTTCCGGGTAATCCGACGAAATCGTACCGGTCGCGGGAGCCCCTTCGCGTGACCGGCGAGGTCGCCGATTGGCAAGGGCATTCGCCGGAGGCGCTGCAGGCGATGAAGGATCACCTAGAAGAACTGAAGCGGCAGGGCATTGAGGCAATTGACGACTGAATCGCTCTGGGCCGCCGCCGCAGATCGTGCCAAAGAACGGCCCGCTTCATGGAGCGGGCCGTTCTCTTGAGGTCTACCAAGGATCCGTGCGCTTGGTGAAGGCGCGGCCCTTGTCGGCAGCGGGACTGTCGCCGCCGGTGCAGATCATCACGCCTTCTCGTAATTGATCTTCGACGTTGTCCTCATTGCACGCGTTCAGGAACTTAACCCCGGCTGCCTTGCTTGCTGCCAGCACGCGTGAACGCACCTGCTGCATGACGGGATCCGTGTCCGCGCGGCGTCCGGAGCCCGGAGCGCCCAGAAGGTAAAAGCCGTGGTCGCCCGGGCCCCATTCAGCAAAGGCGATGCCGGGCACGCGGACGGTGGACTCGACATTGGCGTCAGCACGGGGATTCTCGATCTTGAGACCGAATATGAGCTCGCCGTCCGGATTGAGCGGCCAGGGCTCCGCGATGCGCATGTACTCAGCCGGAGAAACACCCCAGATTTGGGAGGCGTAGCCCTGGCTGCCGTTGCCGCGAGAGCCTTGGGCCAGACCTTCCACGCGCGGCGCAAAGGGATAGCGCGCGGCCTCAATCATCAACCGGGCCGCTTCCGCGCTTTCGGCTTGGCATAGCAAGATGCCGTGCACGCCGGTAGCCAGCGTCTGTTGGATCATCCAGGCGTTGGCGCGGAGCGCGTCGGCCGTGCCGGCGATCGGCAAGGTTACTACGACCGCCGGCGTCTTGTGGCCGGTGCGAGTCGGGCCGGCATCGACTAGGCCGCGCATGAACTCGCGCAGCTCCTTGAAGTCGAGGGGGCCATGTTCCATCTCATAGGTGATGTAGTCGGCCTTGGTCGCCGCCATCTTCTTCCCTTCTTCGTAGCCGCCGCCGCTGATCTGCGAGTAATAAACGGGCTGGCCTTTGAGCCACATGTCGATCACGCGATTGACGCGCTTGCCGGTACGGGTGGCCTGTTTAGGCATCTCCGGCAGAGCCGCATTGGCCGGCGATGCCGCTTGCTGGGCGTAAGCGGGCGCCATGGCTAGGATGGCGGAGACCAGACCCGTCATCAGAGTATTGCTTCTTTGCATGTAAACCCTCCTTTGGGATGCGCGTTGCGAGTATAGCGGAAGGGGTGAGGCCAAGTTGCGAGGAATGGCATACTTTCTAAGTGCAGTATCGACCGCTAGGACAATCCGGTATTTCCGCTTCGACGATCGCCCACGGAACTTGGGCTTTGGGCGGCATGATGTGGGGCGGCACGGACGAAGCGCGTTCGATCGCATCGCTCCACGCTTCGATCGACGCCGGCATCAACTTAATCGATACGGCGCCGGCCTATGGTTTGGGCCTATCGGAGGAGTTTGTCGGTAAGGCGATCGCCGGGCGCCGCGACAAGGTCGTCTTGGCCACCAAGGTCGGTCTGCGCTGGGACGATACCAAGGGCATGAGATTCAAGGAGCGCGACGGCGTCACGCTCTACCGCTACTTAGGACCGGAGTCGATCCGCGAGGAGCTAGAGCGCAGTTTGAAGCGGCTGAAGGTCGACTACATCGACCTCTACCAAACGCACTGGCAAGATCCGACGACGCCGATCGCCGAAACGATGCAAACCTTGCTGGACCTGAAGAAGGAAGGCAAGATCCGGGCAATTGGCGTCTCGAATTGTACGGTAGGCCAGGTGGAAGAATATTTGGCGGTAGGCCCTGTCGATTGCGTGCAGGAACGCTACAGCATGATGGACCGCGCGATGGAGGAAGAGTATCTTCCCTACTGCCTCGACCACGACATCGCCGTGCTGGCTTACTCGCCGCTAGCGAACGGCCTGCTCACGGGCAAGATGGGACCGGAGAGAGAATTCCCGGCCGACGATTTGCGGCATGACAATCCGCGGTTTTCGAAAGAGAACCGCGCACGTATTCAAGAGACGCTGCAACAACTCAGGCCGATCGCCGAGAAGTACGGCCTGACGATTGCAGACCTGGTCATTGCTTGGACGCTCGCTCAACCGGGCCTGACCCATGCTCTGGTGGGCGCCCGCGATGCAGCGCAGGCCACGGAGAACGCACGGGCCGCCGTGGATCTCGCCGCCGAAGACCTAGAGCAGATTACCTTCTTGTCGAACGAGGGAGCCATGTAACTGGCGGCTCCCTCAGCCGCTATGGCCGTCGCATTGCAGAACGCCGAGGTAAGCGCTCCAGGGGCCCACAGCTTCGCGATATTGACTGGCCAGAATCCGAGAAAGCTGATGCAGATGCGTCAAGTCATGACCGACCCACGTCGCCAACACCTGAGATAGTTCGACAGGGCCCAAGGCGGGGTGCAGGCCGCGTCTTGAGAGATCTTGCGGTTGGATGTTGAACGATCGCAACTTCACGATGTTGGCCGCGCGTAACTCGATCAATTCGTCAAGCAGTTGAGAGCCAGTCTTACCCTCGCTCTCCCGCTTCTGCGCCCAGCGGTCGACTGGCGCAAACGGCTGGGACTCCTCCTCCCGCAACACGAGCTCGACTCGAGGGATCCAGTGATTGCGCTCGATGTGAACCAGGTGGCCAACGACATCAAATGCGTTCCAGGTGCCCTCTCCCTCGTTCGAAAAAATCCATGCCTCGGGCAGATCACGCAAGAGAGCGGAAAGGCCGCCAGGGAACCGCGCAAGAAGCGAAATGGTATGTTCGAGATTCTGTTCCATAACACCCCCTATCACGTATGTATCACGCTAGAGGACAGATGCGTGAGGCCTTGGAAGCGGCTAAACTACACCCATTGCCGGCGCGAGCCCGGCAAGCGTCGCCCTTCTTCTCATACGGAGTTCGCTCGTGAGACATCTCATCTTCTTGCTTTTACTTGCCTCGCCCGTCTTCGCCCAGGAAAAGGTCGATTTGGAGGTCGTTCACCGCATTCGCCAGGAGGCCTTCAAGAAATCGAAAGTCATGGACCATCTTTTCTATCTGGTTGAGGTCAATGGCCCGCGCATCACCGGCTCGCCGGGCTTCCAAGGCGCTGCGGACTGGGCCGTGAAGCGACTCGAAGAGTACGGGCTCAAAAATGCACGGCAGGAGAAGTGGGGACCGTTCGGCATCGGCTGGTCGCGGAGCTACTACTCGGCGCATCTGATTACGCCGCAATACGAGGCGCTCATCGGCGTGCCGATCGGCTGGACGCCGTCCACCAAGGGCGTTGTTCGCGGTACGCCAGTCCTTGCACCGCTGCGGCGCTACGGCCAATTCCCGCGCGACGAAGCTTCCATTGACGCCTTTATGGAGAAGCACAAAGGCAAGCTTGCCGGCCGGATTGTGTTGCTCGCCGACTTGAAAGACGTGGAGCCGCACGAGCGAGCGGAGATGCACCGTTACACGAACGACGAGTTAGCGGAGCGGGCCGCGGCGCCGGACGGCGTCATCCCGCTCAACATCGACACACGGATCCCAACCTCGAAATTCCCGAAGACGGCGAGCGGCTGCGCGATTTCTTGTCCCAAGCGCCTGCTTGGTACGGCGAAATGCGCCGTAAAGAGCGCATGCGCATTCAAGGCAAGCTCAACAAGTTTCTGGTCGATGAGGGCGTCGCGTTAGTGATACTTCCGGCGGCAAACGGAGACGGCGGAACGGTGTTCCCGCCGCGAATGGGAGACCGCGACCCGGACTTCCCTGTCCCGCCGCCGGCGATTGCGCTCACGCCTGAGCAATACAACCGCATCGTCCGGCTGACCGAACACGGCGTTGAGGCGCAAATCGAGGCCGAGACGCGCACGACGTTCCATCGCGACACGCTCGACTCGATCAACGTGATTAGCGAGATCCCCGGCGGCGAAAAGGCCGACGAGATTGTGATGCTCGGCGCGCACCTGGATTCGACCGAGGCCGCGTTGGGCGCTACCGACAACGGAGCCGGCTGCGCGGTGATGATGGAAGCCGTACGCATCTTGAAAGCGCTGAATCTGCCCCTGGCGCGCACGGTGCGCATCGCGTTGTGGGGCGGCGAAGAGCAAGGCCTGCTGGGTTCCGAGGCCTACGTCAAAGAACATTTCGGAGACCCCGAGACGATGCGTCTAACCGCCGAACACGGCAATCTCAGCGCCTACTTCAACGTCGACAACGGCAGCGGCAAGATTCGCGGCGTCTATCTGCAAGAGAACGACATGGTGCGGCCGATCTTCGAGTCGTGGCTACGGCCGTTCCAGGACCTCGATGCTCGCACGTTGTCGATTCGCAACACAGGCGGCACGGACCACCTGTCGTTTGACGCGGTCGGCCTGCCGGGCTTTCAGTTCATCCAGGACCCGCTGGAGTACAACACGCGCACGCACCACTCGAACATGGATGCCTATGACCGCGCACAGCCTGAAGACTTGATGCAGGCCGCGGCCATTGTTGCGTCGTTCGTCTATCACGCCGCCAACCGCGAAGGCAAACTGCCCCGCAAGCCGCTGCCGGAGCCCGCGCCGCTGACGAAGCCCTGACTCCTTTGAAACTGTCTGATGTTTGATCAGCGAGCCGCCCTGCGGGCACTCGAAGCGCTTTTTGGAACGCCGTTTCGGGATGTCGAGTCGCGCAGCCAGTATCACGCAAGACTGCTGGCGAAGCTATTGCGTCACGCCGTCCGGAACGTTCCGCTGTATTCGAGCAAGCTTGCCGGCTGCGATCCGGATACGCCCCTGCACTGCCTGCCCGTCCTCTCGCGGACGGACATGCAGCCCGGCGCGCCGCTCGACTTCATTGCCCGCACGCACGACAAACGTCGCCTCAACGGGCACGACACCAGCGGATCGGACGGCACGCCGCTCACGGTTCACCGAACCACTTTCGAAGATCGCCTGCTGCAGGCGTTTCGCGTTAAGCGCTTCGGGCAATTAGGCCTGCGATTGAGCGACCGGCGCGCGGGTTTGGATTTCGACTACCGCCGGCCTCAAGAAGTGCGCTATCGTCCCGCTCTGCTGAAGCTCGGCGCGCTCTATCGCGCTCCGATTCACTATCAGCACGACCCAGCAGAGGTTATCCGTCAACTTCGACGAATACGGCCGGCATTAGTCAGCGGCTATCCGGTCATCCTCGCCGAGATCGCCGCGCACCTCGATGACGAAGACCGGGCGCAGCTCCCGTTGCGGTTTGTGACGGCCGGCGGCGATAAGCTGACTGCCGCCGCCCGGCGGCAAATCGAAGACGGCTTCGGCGCACGGGTCTTCAACTTTTACGGCATGAACGAAGTCGTCATGGCTGCATCCGAATGCCCGCATACGGGCTTATTCCATCTGTCGAGCGAAACCGTCGTGGCGGAGATTCTCTGCGGCCATCGTCCGGCCGATGTGGGCGAAACGGGCGAATTCACCGTGACTTCGCTGCACTCCTACTCTATGCCGTTCATTCGCTATCAACCGGGCGACTTGGTGCAGAGGGGGCCGGACCCTTGCCCTTGCGGCGCGCCTTATCCCACGCTGTCAGCCATCCACGGCAGAGTTGCCGATCTGTTCGTGCTGCCGGATGGTGCGAAGATTCATCCGTTTGAAATCGACGGACCGCTGAAGGGCTACGTCGACGCGATGCGCCGCTATCAGGTTGTGCAGACGCGGCCCGATGCTGTGGAAATTCGCATTGTCGGGCGAGATCCGTCGCTCATCGCGCAGACGGCTGAGATGGACGCCAAGTATGGCTTCCTGCGCGCTCGCGGAGTCGAACTTTCGTTGCGTTTCGTGGACGCACTGCCTACGCGCGACAACGGCAAGTTTCGCCTCTATGTCCCCTTGCGGGATCAGACTCGGCCCACGGCGTAGATTGACACCGGATTAGCAGTCGCTTAGGATTGACGCCCAATGGGACAGGCGTTGCGCGGAGGCGTCGACCAGCGGATGGCGGAGTTCGCTCGCCGCTGCCGGGAAACCGGCTTGGCCAACACACACCAGCGGATGATTATCTATCGCGTGCTCGTCGAGAGCGCCGATCACCCTAGCCCGGAGCTCGTCTACGAACGTGTCCGCGCTGAGATCCCCTCCATTTCGAAGGCGACCGTCTACAAGAACATACACGCCTTCGTCGAGGCGGGCGTGTTGCGCGAGGTCAGCGACTTGCATCAAACCAATCGGCTTGACGCCAACCTCGAACGTCACCATCACCTCATCTGTACGCAGTGCAAGTGCGTGGTGGATTACCAAGACGAGCAGTTGAACAGGGTTCGCTCAAGCGAGGCCGAGCCTTTCGGCTTTCGCCTGGATGAATACCGTGTGGAGGTGCGCGGATTGTGTCCCGCGTGCCGTTTGAAGCAGTAGCCTGGGCGCCGGCGGCCAACGCCCAGGCTGTTCTTTTAAGCGACTAGGTCGAAACGGTCGAGGTTCATGACCTTGGCCCAGGCGGCTACGAAGTCTTTGACGAATTTCTCCTGGGCATCGTCGCAGGCATATACCTCCGAGATAGCGCGGAGTTGGGAGTTCGAACCGAAGATGAGGTCGGCGCGTGTTGCGGTGTATTTGAGCTTGCCCGACGCGACATCGGTTCCCTCATAGACGCCCTTAACGGGCGACTCTTTCCACGACAACCGGATGCCGAGCAGATTGCGGAAGAAATCGTTGCTCAGCGTTCCGGGACGGTCGGTGAAGACGCCAAGTTGGGACTGGCCGACATTCGCATTCAAGGCGCGCATGCCGCCAACGAGAACCGTCATCTCCGGCGCGGTCAGCGTGAGCATGCGGGCACGTTCGACGAGCAACTCCTCCGACGATCTGATGTGCCCCTCCTGCAGGTAGTTGCGGAACCCGTCCGCCGTCGGCTCTAGCACGGCGAAGGATTCCACATCCGTCTGCTTTTGGGAGGCGTCCATGCGCCCCGGCGAGAAGGGCACGTGCACGTGCACCTTATAGCCAGCCTGCTTCGCTGCCTTCTCCACGGCGGCGCATCCGGCGAGTACGATTAGATCGGCGAGCGAGACTCTCTTGCCGTTCTCCTGCTGTTTGTTGAAGCGCTTCTGAATCTTTTCCAGCGCCGGGAGCACCTTGTCGACGCCAGAAGCCTTGTTGACTTCCCAGTCTCGCTGGGGCGCCAGGCGAATGCGGGCTCCATTGGCGCCGCCGCGTTTATCGGTATCGCGGAACGTCGCCGCTGAAGCCCAGGCCGTTGCGACCAACTGCGAGATCGACAGACCCGAGGCCAGAATGTCGGCCTTGAGCGCCGCGATGTCCTTCTTGCCAATGAGCTTGTGGTTCACCTCGGGAATGGGGTCTTGCCACAACTGAGTCTCGGGTACCAGAGGGCCCAAAAAGCGCGAGACCGGCCCCATGTCGCGGTGCGTCAGCTTGTACCACGCCTTGCTGAAGGCCTTGGC
>CAZYOX010000092.1:0-12902 GCA_964649285.1 uncultured Bryobacterales bacterium
GCCTGGGCGCTCGTGGCGAAGTTGTTGGGTTTCGCCACGCTGATCTTCGTCTCGGCGAAACCGCTGCGGCAGTTCGGAATATCAGGCGCCATCGCGGCAACCCTGGCGATGCTTTGCGCCTATACCTTGTTCCCGCCGTTCTTGCGAGCAGCGAAGGCCAAGCCCCGCAGCCGAGCCGGGACCTGGAAGTCGCTGGAGGGATTCTTCACGCGCAAGCATCCGTGGATCGCTGGGGCTGTGCTGGTGGCCGCCCTTGTGTTGGCGCCGTTCGCCTGGCGCACCAATTCCGATCCCGACTTGCCTTCGTACTTTTCCGAGAGCGGCCCGGTGGGCCAGGGGTTGCGCGCGATCGATCCGTCGACGGGCAGCAGTCCGTTGGATATGGTCGTGGTCAACGCCTCTGGCGAGCCGCTCGACAACCGCGATTCATTCGATCGCCTCATGGCGCTACATAACGCCTTGCGCGAAAACGAAGAAGTCGGGTCCGCTCTGTCGATCGCCTTACTGATGGAAGAGACCGACCGGCGCTGGTACTCCTTCTTGTTCGGCTGGGGAACGAAGCTCAAACAACTGGAGAAGCCGGAACAAGGACGGATCGGCGACGCCTTCATCAGCGATGACCGCATGCGCGGCCGCTATATTCTGCGGATGCATGAGATCGACCGCGAGCGCCCCAGGGAGGAGATCGTCGCCGAGATCGAGAACACTGCCGCCGACCTTGGCTTCAAAGCGGAAGCGGTAGGCGGTTTGTATGTGTTGCAAGGCGAGATGTCGAAGCTGGTGGATGCCAGCGTCGTCCGCGGCCTAGGCGGACTGCTGGCGCTGTTCTTCGTGATCGTACTGATCGTGTCGCGGTCGCTTCGCACGGCGACCGCGATGGCTCTGTGCCTCACGGCGACGCCGCTGATCCTCTTCGGTGCTGCCGGTTTACTGCGTATGCCGCTGGATATCATTGCTGCTCCGGCGGCGAATGTAGCGCTGCCGTTGGGCATCGACGAGATGATTCACTTGAGCTATCACATCCGCAGGAGAAGAGCGGAGTCGGACGACAAGAAGGCGCACTGGACTCACTGGCGTCCCGCGCTGCAGTCTTTGTGGATGCCGATCCTATTTTCGATGCTGATTGTCGTCTCGGGCTTTGCGTTGTTTTCGCTTTCCAGCTTTCCGCCGACGCAACGGCTAGGAATATTGGTGTGCGCCGGGGCGGCGATTACCGACTTGGTCGTGCTGGCGGTGCTGCCGGCCGTTGCCGTCGGGCGCGATCGCACGTAATCTCCCGCGCAATTTCTTTGATGCCGGAGGTTTCTTCGCGTAGTCTCGATGCATGAGACATCTGCTTGTCCTGCCGCTCCTTCTCTTGCCGCTGGCCGCCTTGGCGCAGAACGCCGCGCCCCGCTATTCCGGCGACAAGGAGTTGGTCCGTCCCGAGGGCTACCGCGAGTGGGTGTTCATCGGCGCAACTCTCGGGATGAGCTATAGCGAAGGCGACGCCGCGGCGGCGCCGGGGCCTCAGGAATTTCATAACCTCTATATCGCGCCGGCGGCCTATCGCGAATATAAGAAGAGCGGCAAGTTTCCCGAGGGAACGATGTTGGTCATGGAAAGGATGACTGCGGCTTCGCGGGTCTCGATCAATCAGCGCGGCAACTTCGAAGACAAGTCCTTGGGCATCGAAGTAGCGCTCAAAGATAGTTCGCGGTACGACGAGAGCTGGGCCTACTTCAATTTCATCCGGCCCGACGGCACCGCGGCCCCCAGCGCGAAGGCCTTCAAGAAAGAAAGCTGTTGGGCCTGCCACAACGAGCACGCCGCGACAGACAACGTTTTTACGCAGTTCTATCCGATGTTGCGGCAACCGTGATCCGCCCGCGCGGCCCATGCGGTATTGCCTCGCCCGACGCCGCACGATCGCGGCTCCGTTGCGCTGGCCCGCCGGATTGAGCTGATTCAAAGACCCATCCGCCGAAAGACTCTGTAAGCTGGCGGGAGCGGCTTTGTCCGGCTGCCGGTGAACGTCATACTGTCTGATCTATCCACAATCCTGAACCCGACCTGGTGGGAAGTGGCGTTGGTCGCCTTGCTCGCCGTGCTTCTCGCCGGCGGCGCCCGCCTAGGCATACGGCTTCACGGGCAGGGAATGGCTCGTTTGCTTTATGGCAGCGAGCGCCGGGCGCTCATTTCCGTCGGCTTGATTAGTTTCTCGGCAGCCATGGTCTGCACCGCGATTCGCCCCCCCGGGCCGCGAGTTCATGACGAGTTCAGCTACTTGTTGGCGGCCGACACCTTCGCCCATGGGCGGCTGACCAACCCCACGCATCCGATGTGGCGGCACTTCGAGACGATGCACGTCTTGATGAAGCCGACCATGCAGTCGAAGTATCCGCCGGCTCAAGGCCTTGTCTTGGCCGCCGGGCAGGCCGTCACGGGCTATCCGATCACCGGCGTGTGGGTTTCCTTCGCCCTGGCTTCAATGGCGCTGTACTGGTGTGTGCGACCTTGGACGCCGCGCCGCTGGGCTTTCTTCGGCGGATTGCTGCCCTGCTTGCGCTTCGGCACTGGGCTCTACTTCCGTGACAACCACTGGACCTATTGGGCCTCAACCTACTGGGGAGGAGCGGTGGCGCTATTAGGCGGGGCTCTGGTCGTGGGCTCGACCTTGCGCATGCTACAGTCCAGAGCCGGCCGGCGCGAATCGCTGTTGTTCGGGCTCGGGCTGTCCATCCTGGCGGCCAGCCGCCCTTGGGAAGGTCTTGCCCTCGCCGCGCCGGTCCTCATGCTCCTGGCCTGGCGCTTCGGCAAGGACGGCGGTTTGCCCAGGCTGGTTCGGCTAGTCGGCCCAGCCTTGTGCGTGGCCGCTCTCTCGATTTGCGCGCTTGGCTATTACAACTTCCGTGTGACCGGCTCCGCCTCGACGATGCCTTACCACGCCTATATGCAGCAATACGACGTCGTGCCGTTGCTGCGCTTCCAGCAGTTTCGCCCGGAGCCAGATTACGGGAACGAACAAATGCGGGAATACCACCTCGGCTTTCAGGTATACATGGCGAAGCTGCAATTGGAAGGTCTCGGCTTCGACCTCGATGACCTTCGCGGCGTGGCTGCGTTTCTGCTGGGGCGGCCCCTAGCCGGCGCCGCCCTGCTGGGTCTGCTGTTTTGGCGGAACCGCCGGTTGGCGTTGGTCGTTGCGCTACCAGCGATTGGCGTGGCAAGTCATGCGCTGACTCTGATCCATCCCCTCTGGCCACATTACTTCGCGCCGCAAGCTCCGTTGCTCATTCTGCTGGTTTTGCGCGGCCTGAGAGTGATGCATGTCTGGAATTTTCGGGGTCGCCGGCCAGCAGCATATGTGGCCGACGCAATGGTCGTCGCCACTGTGGGAGCCTTGATCTTCTCGGGCGTCTTGAGCGCTCAAAAACCGAGCCAAGGGTGGGATGCCTTCGGGCGGGCGCGCCATGGCATCATTGAAGAGTTGCTGATGCGGCCGGGAGACGATCTGATTCTCGTCCGGTATGGGCCGCGGCACTTCGTGCATAGCGAGTGGGTCTACAACCTGAGCGATATTGATTCACAACCGATCGTTTGGGCTCGGGACCTAGGTCCGGCCAGGAATGCGGAATTGTTGGAATATTTTCGCGATCGGCATGCATGGCTGCTGGAGGCCGATGCCGAAGAGCCGCGAGCCATACCCTACGGGCAAGGCGGAGAGCCTCAGACCCGCTGAAATCGGCCGCTTTTTGCAAAGCTGGGGATGTTGTATTACACTCCCTTGCCACGGGCCAAACAATCGTGACGCGGTCCCCTAAGGAGTCTTGATGCAGGTCTTTAACGGGAAAGATGTTCGCAACATTGCCATTGCCGGACACGGCGACCACGGGAAAACCACGCTGGTCGCCGCCATGTTGCGGACCGCGGGCGTCACCAACCGGTTGACGAGCGTGGACGAAGGCAACACTATCACCGATTTCGACGAAGAAGAGATTGCCCGCAAGGTTTCCGTCTCGACCGCTCTGGCCCACATCGAGTGGAACAAGTGCAAGCTGAATTTGCTCGACACGCCCGGCTATAACATCTTCATCAACGATGCTAAGGCTGCGATGATCGCGGCCGACTGCGCCCTGATTGTCGTCGATGCCGTCGCTGGCCCAGAGGTGCAGACCGAGAAGGTCTGGGCTTTCGCGGAGGAGTACGGCATCCCGCGCATCTTATTTATCAATAAGATGGCCCGCGAGCGCGCCGACTTCGAGCGGGCCCTCGATGCCGTCAAGGAGCAGTTGGGCAAGCCCGCCGTCGCCGTGCAACTCCCGATCGGATCGGAAAAGGACTTCCGCGGGATCGTCGATCTTGTGGAGATGAAGGCCTACGAGTACGAGCGCGACGGCGCCGGCAAAGGCAAGGAGATCCCCATTCCCGCGGAGATGGCCGACCAAGTCGCGGCTGCCCGCGAGTCCTTGGTCGAGGCGGTCGCCGAAACAAACGAGGAGCTGCTCAATCTCTATCTGGAGGAAATGGAGCTTCCGGACGACAAGTTCCGGGCCGGGTTGCATAGTGCGGTACGCACCAGCGACATCGTCCCCGCCCTATGCGGAGCCGGCATCCACAATATGGGCGCCGATCACCTGATGGACTTCCTCGTACACTTCCCCCCGTCTCCGATCGAGAGGGGCGAGATCGAGACCGAGGACGGTCCGCAGAAGATAACCGACGACGCCCCCTTGTCCTTGTTCGTATTCAAGACTGCCGCTGACGCCTTTTCTGGACGGTTGACGTACTTTAAGGTCGTCTCCGGGGTGCTCCACAATGACGATCAGGTTTATAACCATGATCGCGGCACGGTGGAGAAGTTCTCTCGCATCAGCGTGATACAGGGCAAGGAGATGCAGCAGGTCCCGGAGATTCACGCCGGCGACATCGGCGTGGTCGCCAAACTTAAGGAAACCCTGACCGGCGACAGCCTAGGCGCGAAGGGTTCGCCTGTGAAGTTCAAGAAGGCGCAGATTCCGCCGCCGGCGATTGCCTATGCCATTGAGCCGAAAACGCGGCATGACGAAGACCGGCTCGGGCCGGCCGTCCACAAAGTCCTAGAGGAGGACCCTTCTCTGGACTTTCATCGAGATCCGCAGACCCACCAGTTTCTGTTGGGAGGCAACGGCCAACAACACCTCGAAGTGATTGTTAGCCGTCTTAAGAACCGTTACAACGTCGAAGTTGAACTGAAGGCGCCCAGCATTCCCTATCGCGAAACCATTCGTCGCAGCGCCGACGCCCAAGGCCGTCACAAGAAGCAGACCGGCGGTCACGGACAGTTCGGCGACTGCAAAATCCGCATGGAGCCGACCGAGCGCGGCGCGGGCTTCTCCTTCGCGGACGAGATTTTTGGCGGCGCGATCCCCAAAACCTACATTCCAGCCGTTGAGAAGGGCATCCAGGAGGCATCGGCGCGCGGATATCTGGCAGGTTATCCCGTGGTGGACTTCAAGGTGGTGCTCTACGACGGCTCCTACCACGATGTCGACTCATCCGAAATGGCCTTCAAGATGGCAGGCCGCAAGGCTTTCCGGGCGGCGATGGAACAGGCCGGCCCGGCCTTGCTGGAACCGTTGATGTCCGTCGAGATCGCCGCTCCCTTGGATTTCGCGGGCGATCTGATGGGCGACTTGAACTCTCGCCGCGGAAGAATCCAGGGCATGGAGACCAAAGGGCATTCGCAGATCATCAAAGCGGAGGCTCCGATGTCGGAAATGCTAACGTACGCCAATGACTTGACGTCTATGACTCAAGGTCGAGGTAGTTTCACAATGGAGTTTTCCCGGTACGATTTTGTGCCGGCCCAAGCAGCCGAGAAGATTGTCGCGGAGGCTAAGAAACACCAGACCGGAGATCTAGGCGACGACGATTAGTTCGGCGGCCGGACGGGTTCGGAAGCGCCCATTCGGTGGAATATCTGATTGATTTTGAGGGGCTCCTCTGCTAGCATTGCAAAGACTCGCTAAGCCCCGGCCTGGCGAGTTTTCTCTTTTCTTATGAATTGGTTAACTGGGTTGCGCCAAGGCCGGGCGCTTGCCGTAGCAGCAACTCTGCTGGGTATCTCTTGCAGCGCCGACCGAAGCGCGACCGTTCTGGTTCCGCCGCCGAGCACGCCCCTGCCGGAGGCCGTCGCCCTTCAGACGCCGCCCGCCGCCAAGCCGCCGCCGCAGACTACCGTTTACGATCCGCCGCCTCCGCCTCAAGCGAGAAGACAACAGCCAGCGGCGGACCCGTTTGAAGGTCTTTCCCCGCAACAGGCCGATCTAGCGCGGGGCTTGCGCGATGCGGAATTCGCCGCCTATCAACAAGCCCTGACTCCCGCCGAAATCGCCGAGGCGGAGGAACCGGCCCTGGAAACGGACGACACCGCGCTGATCGACGAGATTAGTGAAGAGGCGATTCCCGACGACTTCGACATTTCGAAGACTCGCGAAGAGCGTTTGCGAAACACCCAGTCCGAGCTGCCTTTGGTCTTGAACGGCGCCGTCATCCGCATGGTGAACTATTTCACCGGAACCCGCGGCAGCCGCACCCTTCGAGCTACGTTGGGCCGCTCCGGCGCCTACCGGGACATGATCCTGCGCGTTCTCGAAGAAGAGGGCGTGCCGGCCGAGCTGTTCCACCTCGCGCAGGCAGAGTCAGGCTTCCGTCCCACAGTACGGTCTTACGCCAGTGCCAAGGGCATGTGGCAATTCATGGCCTTTCGCGGCAAACAGTACGCTTTGCGTCAAGACCGCTACGTGGACGAGCGCGACGACCCGGAAAAATCCACTCGGGCCGCTGCGCGGCACCTCAAGGACCTCTACATCGAATTCGGCGACTGGTACCTAGCGTTGGCGGCCTACAACTCGGGCCCTGGCAGAGTGTCCCGGGCGATCGAGCGCGGCGGCACGCGCGACTATTGGGAGCTGAGCCGCAGACGCCTGCTGCCGCGCCAGACCCGCGATTACGTGCCGATTATTTTGGCGTTTACGTACGCCTCGAAGAATCTCGACGTCTACGACATCGGGGAAATCGACTACGCGCCGCCGCTGCGCTACGACAGCGTCACCACGAGTTCTGAGATCAGCCTGGAATTAGCCGCCGATCTGGCCGGCTCATCGGTGAGCGAACTTCGCGAGCTCAACCCGGCGCTGTTGCGCTCAGCCACGCCTCCTTACTCCTACCGGCTGCGGTTGCCCGAAGGCTCGGCCGATCGTTTTCGCACGGAACTGGCGCTGATTCCAGTTGAGGAACGCATGGAGTGGCGGCGTCATGAGATCGCAGAAGGCGAGACCGCCGCGAGCCTGGCCAAGCAATTTGGGGCGGACGAAGCCGAATTATTGGCCATCAATGGGCTGGAACCCGGCGCCGAACTCGAACCCGGCATGCGGCTCACGATCCCTGCCACGAATACCAGGTTGGCCAGCTATCGCGCCACCGGATCCGCCGGCGGTTTGTTGGAAGACGGCTCGGGCCGCTACCGCATTGCCAGCGGCGATACGTTGGGCGGTATCGCCAGACGGTTTGGCGTGAGCGTTACGCAATTGCGTTCGTGGAACGGCCTGCCAAACAGCCGCATCCGCGCTGGACGCTATCTGATCGTCAATTCCGGCGGCGCGGGTAGCGGCGCTACTTCAGGGGTTGCGCCGGACGGCAGATACCATGTGCGCTCCGGCGACACGCTTGGCAAGATCGCTCAAAGGTTCGGAACTTCTGTTTCGCGGTTGCAGGCCTGGAATAACCTATCGGGAACGCAGATCAATGTAGGCCAATCCCTGCGCGTCCCCAATGTGAGAGGCTCGTCCGACACACGCTCCGCGGCCAGCGCGGGCCGACAGGCGCCGCCCTCATCGGGACGCTATCAAATTCGCTCCGGAGATACTCTGGGGGGCATCGCCGATCGCTTCGGCATCTCGATCAGCGATTTGCGCAATTGGAACAACATTCGCGGCAATCGAATTATCGCCGGCGATACCTTGGTAGTCGGTTCCGGCGGGTCGAGCAGCGCTGGTTCCGTATCGGCGGCGGCCGAGGCCCCAGCAGGCGGCTCGGCAGTTCGTTACCGCATTCGATCGGGGGACAACTTGGCGGTGATCGCCAAGCGCCACGGCGTCTCGATTGATGACTTGAGGAGATGGAACGGGCTCCGCGGTTCCACAATCCACGCCGGCAAGACGCTGATTGTGGGTCATGGCTCCTCGTCTTCGCCAGCGCCATCGGCGGCTACCTCGCCCTCATCCGGCGGCGGAGCTTCAACATACGTGGTCCGCTCCGGCGACACATTGGGGGTAATCGCCCAGCGCTTCGGCACGACCGCGTCGGATCTTATGGCTTGGAATGGCTTACGTTCCTCGCGCATCAATGCGGGTCAACGGCTCACAGTTCGGGCTCCGAACTTGGCCGGCGATTCCGGCGGCCAATACAAGGTGCGCAGCGGCGATACCCTAGAGGTCATCGCTCGCCGGTTCAGCTGTACCGTGGCTGAGCTGAAATCCTGGAATGGCCTAAATTCCTCGCGTATCAATGCCGGGGACGTACTCACGGTTCGCGCCGAATCCAGCTCAAACCGCGGCGGCTAACGGTGTCCGAATCCGGGTCGGCATTCCGGATAGTCCCAGGATGGCAGTACGAGCGAGGCAGCATATCCGGCTGATGCGAGGCGGAGCTAACGCTCATCTCGTGCTCGCCGACGACGATCAATACTACGTCGTCAAGTTCTCCAACAATCCCCAGCATCGCCGGGTACTGGTCAACGAAGCGATCTGCTACGTGTTGCTCAGTTACTTAGGCTTGCCGGCTCCTGCTTGGCAGGTGGTCGAGGTTCCCCAGACGCTGATCGATCTCGATCCGGCTCTCTGCATCACCCAGGGCCGCGAGCCTCAGCCTTGCGCGACGGGGTTGCACTTCGGATCGCGATTCCCGGTGGACCCAACAAGGCAGGCCGTTTATGACTACGTCCCCGTCTCGATGCTGCGAGAACTGCTTAACAGGGACGCTTTCCTTGGCATGCTTGCCTTCGACAAGTGGATCAGCAACGCCAACGGACGCCAGGCTGTGTTCTTCCGCACGCGGGCCAAGGATTGGCTCCCCGCAGGCGGGCAAGAGGCGGAAGTCTCGCCGCGCTCGCTAGTGTACGTCGCCAATTTCATCGACCACGGCTTCGCCTTTAATGCGCAACACTGGACTTTCTCGGACGGTCCTGCTCAGGGGTTGTATCCTAGGCGCGAAGTCTACGAGGAGGTACGCGGGCTGGAAAGCTTTGAGCCGTGGCTGAGCCGCATCGAGAATTTGCCCGCCGAAGTCCTCGATGACGCCTACCGGCTGATTCCGGCCGATTGGTACGGCCGCGAGTTCGACGCGATCGAGGGCTTGCTCGAAAGACTCCACGCGCGGCGCGGCAGGACGGCGGAACTCCTTAGCAAAGCCCGCTCCGTTAGCGGCGATCCCTTCCCAAAATGGGGGGCCGGATTAGCCAAGCGAGCGGCGCGCTCGCGTTAGCAATCCCATGCCCTCATACCGCTTCCAACTGCTGCGCTACGCTCCGACGCTGTCGGGAGAGTTCTACAACGTGGCAGTCGTGCTCTATGACCCGGGCGGGCGCATTGTGGACGCGCGTTTCGCGAGCGAATTCGATCGCATGCGTTGTAATCCGGCGGTCGAGTTGCGCGTGCTCGAAGCGCTACGCGACGAGTTTGAGGAACAGCGCCTGCTCGGTGAGGGATTCCACGCCTATCTCGACGTCCTAAGCAAGAACCTGTCGGATTCGCTGGAGATGACCGCGCAGAAGCCTTTCACCGGCGGCGAGGCCGCAGTAGAACTAGACCGTCTAGCGGCGACCTATCTTGCGACGCCAACCGGAATTTCGGTTGGCAATGCGCCCGGCGCCGCAACCGGCCGACGCGCCGTGCGTTTGCTGATGGCCGAAGCCTTTGAGCGTCAGGGAATTCTCGGCCCAGGTCTAGTGCGCGAAGGGCTGGAAGTGCCCTATGCCGGCACGCGTCTCACATTCCGCTTCGACTTTGGCTACAAGAGCCGCCAAGGCCAGAAGCTGTTGCACGCGTTGGGCGGCCGCAGCGCCGTGCAGGAAGCGACGCGGCTGGGGTTTGTGATGGATCGGCTGCGTGATCAGGAACCGGCGCGATCGCTCACGGCGGTCTATGAGGAAGGTTTGGTCGACGAGGCGCTCGAACTGCTGAAACTCAGCTCCATCCCCAGCGTGAAGGTCAGCGAGGTCGAGCCGTTGGCGATGCGCGTCCGCGAGGAGTTGACTGCGTAGGCGGATCTATTTGTGTTGCAGTTCCCAGTCATAAGCCAGGTCAGGGTCGTTGTACGCGATCCGTCCCTCATCGGCGGGATCGTACTTCTGGCTGGTGAGGTAGACGAGCACGCCCGGTTCGCTGCCCAGAACTTTGTAGCCATGGCCCACGCCAGGCGGAATGAGCAGCCGCCAAGGGCGCAGCGAGCCGATATATAGCGTATTGCGGGCGCCAAAGGTCTTGGAGTCCGCCCGCAGATCGACCAACGCCACTTGGAACATGCCGGACGCGACAGCCCAGTAGTCGGTCTGCCGCTGGTGAAAATGGAAGGCCTTGATCGTCCCCGGATAGCTCAGCGCCGAGGAGACCTGAATGTCCGCCAAAGGCATCGCCGAGGCCAATCCCTCCCCGAGCCGGGCAATTTCCAGAAAGTAGCCTCTGTCGTCTGGCCAGAGGACGAAAGGCTCTGCTTCGACGCCGTCAATCAGCTTTCCCGAATCGGGCGCCGTGATCAGGTCGCCGATGCCAGGCGTGCACTGGGGATAGGCCAAGTTCAACAAATCGTCGGCGGCAGAGATGCGGCGTAAGCCCATAGACCTACAAGAATACCAGCCCTTTCTAGGCCAAAGGCCTCCTTGCTAAGTTTGTATCGCTGGGCCCACAATACCGATTCGACCTGGGACGTGAGAATGGAATTTAAGGGTGTGCTGTCGGCGCTCATTACGCCACGCGACGCGCAAGGAGCGGTGGATTGGCCGGCCTTCGAAGCGCTTTGCGCTTTCAACCTGGAGCGTGGCGTATCGGGATTGGTCGTAGGCGGCGGGACGGCCGAATACGCTTCGCTATCGATGGCCGATCGCCTTCGGCAGATCGAAGTTGCCGTCGCCGCAACGGGGGCCGATCCGGGACGTCCCGTGCTATGCGGAAGTGGGTCAACGAGACTCGATGAGAGCGTCGCTTTGGCCAACCAGGCTCTGGCAGCCGGAGCCGCAGCGATCCTGTTGCCGCCGCCGCATTTCTTCCGTTACTCGCAAGAAGATCTCGAAAGCTTCTACATTGACGCCGCCGAGCGCATCGACGGACCGATCCTGTTGTACAACCTGGCCGCTTTCGTCACGCCTTTGCAACCGGCAACGATTGTTCGTCTGCTGCGGGCGACGGAGAACTTTGTCGGCTTGAAGGACTCCAGCGGAGAGCTGCACGCGCTGGAAACGCTTACGGACCGCCCAGAACTCGGCGCCGCGCGCATCGTGGGGCATGATGGCGTCCTGGTCGAGGCGCTGCGGCGCAACCTGGCCGATGCGGCAATCTCGGGCCTGGCCTCAGTGGCGCCAGAGGCGATCGTGGCCGCTTTCGACGCGGGGGAAACGAACGATGACAGCCGCTTGGAGGGGTTGGGCGTTCTGCTGGACGAGTTGGTGGAGCGCTCCGGCTCCATGCCCTATCCGTGGGTTGTCTCGAAAATCGCCGCCATTCGCGGACTCGGCTGCGCTTCCTATCCTTTCCCGCCCTCGGCGGCCCGGCAGTATGCACTGGAACAGTTGACCGAATGGCTGACCAACTGGCTCGACCGCGTCTCGACGGTCAACCTTTCGCGGCACACATGATCGCCGTAGGCCTGCTCAGGTCGTTGCTAAGCTGAGAGTTCCGATGCCGTCAGATTTTGTCGATGTCCGTAGTCTACGGGTTAAGCCCATAGTCCCCGCGTATGACGGGCCGCATCCTGGCCCGGCGGGCAAGCGGCCGCAGTGGCTAACCGCGCCGGCGGCAGTGGGCGACAACTATCGTTCGCTCAAGAAGCTGGTCACCGATCTGCATCTGCATACTGTTTGCGAGAGCGCCGCTTGTCCCAACTTGGGGGACTGCTGGAATCGCGGTACGGCGACGTTCATGATCTTGGGCAACGTATGTACACGGCGTTGCGGCTTCTGCGCCGTGCAGAAGGGCGCGCCGGGCCCGGCGGACTATGACGAGCCGCGTCGCGTCGCCGAGGCCGTCGGGGCGATGGGCCTCAGCTATGCCGTAATTACCAGCGTCAACCGCGACGATCGCAAAGACGGCGGAGCGGAGCTGTTTGCTTTGACCATCCAGGCCATTCGCGAGCAAGCTCCCGGATGCAAGGTCGAAGTGCTGGTGCCGGACTTCCAAGGCTCCCACTCTGCCATGGATATCGTGCTCAAGGCGCGGCCCGACGTGCTGAACCACAACATTGAGACGGTCCCGCGGCTCTATCGGCAGGCCAGAATCGGCTCGCGCTACGAGCGGTCTCTGGAGATGCTGCTCTACGCTAAGACCGCGGGCGGCGATATCCCGACCAAATCGGGCATGATGCTGGGTCTCGGCGAAACCGACCAGGAGGTCATCCAGGTGATGACCGATCTGCATGCCCACCGCGTGGATATTTGCACCATAGGGCAGTACTTGCGGCCTTCGCGCGACCACCTGCCGATCGCGAAGTACTATTCGCCGGTCGAGTTCGCCCGCTTCAAGAAGGCCGGCGACGAGCTGGGGTTTGGGCACGTGGAGGCCGGTCCGCTGGTGCGCAGTTCGTACCACGCTGACGAGGCCGGCGAGAAAACCGCTGCACGCTAGCTGGAGTATAGTTACAATACGTGCTGTCATGAATCGTCGAGATCTTAT
>CAZYOX010000093.1:0-12811 GCA_964649285.1 uncultured Bryobacterales bacterium
CTTGGGGTAGTGAAACGTCAAGTCAAACGTAGCGCGGTCGTTAAATGAACCCAGGTTGGGGTACCAACTCGTTCGCGCACCGACGGCAAAGTTGCCGCCGCCCTCACTGCGAATAACGTCCTCACCGGCATAGACCACCTCCAGCTCATAGTCGACGCCTGCTGCGACCGGCTCGGGCAAGATAGCATAGAACGAGCCGTCGGCTCGCCGGTCCTCTTGGATGAACGGTATCCCCTCTCCGCGATAAGTTACAGCGCTGACGCGAAGCTCCGGCAGTAGAGCGAAGGCGATTACCCGTTCGCCGCTGTCTATCGCTCGGAAGCGGATCTTGGTGCGCCCCTCAATCTGCTCGCCGCCTCCAATTGAGGTCTCAATCTCGTAATGCAGAGCGTCAAAGGCGGACTTGTTCTCGGCAGAGTCCGCTCGGCCGTTCTCCGATTCTTCCTGTCGATGGGCGAGATACCAAATCCCTTCGCGATCGGACCCCGGATCGTAGTTGATCAGCGCAACTTCCTCTGGCGACATGATCTGCGGCATCGCCCCGCGAGGTCGCACAAAGTAGCGCAAGTCCGAGTAGCGCTGACCATGCAAGTATGCCAGGAACGCTCCGGCTCGGCTCGTGTTCATCAAGTCGGAGAGAATAACCGCCTCGACGTTATCCATGTCTTCGCCTGTCAGCAACGCTTCCAAGCGGCTTCGCGACTCATCACGCCCCTGACGAATCTGCGAGCGCGCCCGCTGAAGCTCTATAGAAGCTCGCGGGTCAATCGAGCCGGCCGTTCCCGCAGCAACTATCTCGGCATAGGTCTCATCGGTGAACCAAATTACTGCCGCGGAAAATTCTTCGCTAACGCTTGGATCGCCGGTGTGGAGCGCGAGATTGCGTTGCTCCCATGGCAAGTTCGGTTCTAGTACAAATCGACCGGTTCCCGTAAAAACTCCCAGCGCGCGCCGCCCAAGCACTTCCGGCCCAAAGGCGACCTTACCCGTTAATTGCAAATTGCCGACATCGCGGCGAAGACTTAAGTCCGTGACATCGAAGGACTCTGCTAGGCCCAACTGCCGCAGGGTTGTGTAGTTTGACTCGTTGTTCCGAAGGGGCGGCTCAGCGGCGCCTTGAGGCGGGGCCGACTTCAGATCAATCGCCTGAGCTGTCATCAATAGCGTCAGCAGAAATAATGTATTGAAATGCACGAGAATCCTCCCCTTGATTCGTGTCCCGAGAAAGTATAGGCAGTTAGGCCTTTCTTGTAAATCGGCCATTTGCCAATAAATTTCTACGTCTCAGGATTGGAATTCAGCGTGTTCCCCAGAATAGGCTGTGGAGATATGGCGACAGGATGTCGATTGTTACAGCAGTAAAGCTGCACGGCTACGAACTTGTGGCTGAGTGTTTGACCGAGCGGCCTAGCTGCGCAGGGAGATGCGCAGTTTGGTTTTCAGGTTGTCGAGGATGGCGGCAGCGGAGGCTTGGATCTCCTCGTCGCGAAAGCTCTCGGTCTCGCGCTGCCAAACGGCACGGACGAGCAGCGCATAGTGACCCTCGGGCACTTGCTTGCCGCGGAAGATTTCCACGGGCTCGAAGCGCTCCAGGTTGTCCACCAAACCGATCGCCGTGCGGATCTCGGCGAAAGGAACGCCTTCGGGTACGAGCAGAGAGAAGTCGCGCTCCACCGGGGGGACCCTGGGCAGCGCCTGATATTGGGGTCTCCGCAAGCCGGCATCGTAGAGCTTGTCGAGCTCGATCTCCGCCAGAAATACGGGCTGCCGGACTTTCAGCTCATCGCAGATTTGCGGATCGACTTCCCCGAGGATCGCAACGCGACCCCGATCCGTGCGCACGCTGGCCGATCTTCCAGCCACGTAGTAGTGCGGGACATCGCGGTCATCGTAGTCGACGTGCACGAAATCATAGCGTCCGAGCAAGGCTTCGACGTCGCTCTTGAGGTCGTAGAAACCGAAGGCCTTGGATTCTTCTTGCAGACTAGCCGCGCGGGCCAAACCCGTTGCCGCCATGGCTAGCGACGGCGGCTCCTGATAATTTCCGGCGCTGCCGCTATAGACGCGCCCAAACTCCGCCAGCCGAACCGACTCCTCGCCGTAACGAATGTTGTGCGCGATGGCGTGCAGCAGAGTCGGCGCCGCGCTCGGGCGCATGACGCTCATCAGCTCGGAGGCGGCGTTCCGCAGCCGCACGGGTTCTCCGGAGCCGAAACGCTCGGCATCCTTCTCGGAGATGAACGAGTAGCCGACCATCTCGTCGTAACCCAGGCCGCGCATGGTTTCACGCGCGGCGGCTTCTTCGTCTTCGAAGGGCTTGAGGGCGGGCGCAGCGGCCATCGGCGGCAGGGTGGGAGCAATGTTGCTGAAGCCGTAGATTCGCCCGACCTCCTCGATCAGGTCGATCTCTCGCTCGACGTCCAGCCGCTGAGAAGGCAATGACATGCGCCAACCCTCGGCGGTCGCTTCGGGGCTAAAGCCCAAACGGTTCAGAATGTCGACCACGTCTTCATCGGGGACCGTCGCTCCCAAGACTCCAGCCAAGCGGGCGCGGCGCAACTCGACTGAGGGACGGGGCGATTGGAGCGGATAGGCGTCGATGCGTCCCGATAACACAACGCCGGCGCTCAGTTGGCCCACTAGCCCGGCAATGCGGTCCGCCGCCCAAACCGTTGCTTCGAGATCAGCGCCGCGTTCAAAGCGATGCGAGGCCTCGGTATGCATGCCAAAGCGCCGGGAAGTCTTGCGGATCGCCGCCGGCTGGAACCAGGCGGATTCAATCAAGACATTCTTCGTACGGTCGGAGATCTCAGTGTCCAAGCCGCCCATCACGCCCGCCAGAGCAACGGGGTGGTAAGCGTCGGCGATGACCAAGTCTTCGGGGCTCAACTTGCGGTCCAGGCCGTCGAGAGTGCGTATTTCTTCGCCGGACCGGGCGCGGCGCACCACGATGCGGCGTTCGTTGAGCGTATCGAGATCGAAGGCATGAGTCGGATGACCCAATTCCAGCAGGACGTAGTTAGTCAGGTCGGCAATATTGTTGATCGAGCGCGTGCCGCACAACTCCAGTCTTCTGCGCAGCCAATCGGGAGAGGGCTTGATCTCGACGCCTAGCAAGACGCGACCGACGTACCGCGGGCAAAGGTCGGCAGCCTCAATCTCAATGCGGGCGAACTGCCCAGCCGCGCGGGCGTCCTCGGGAAACTCGATCCTCGGCGGCGTCAGCGGACGGCGAAAGATCGCCGCCACTTCGCGGGCGATGCCGAAGTGGTTCATCGCATCGGGGCGATTGCTGGTGATGTCGAGCTCGAATACCGTCTCGCCGTCAACCTTCTCAATGCCGTCCACGGCCATGCCGGCCATGGTCAATGCGGCGCCCAGATCCTCCGAGGATTCGGGGATCTCGACAAAGTCTTCCAGCCAACTGCGAAGGATGCGCATTATCGAAACTGCCGCAGGAACCGCGTGTCGCCGTTGTAGAGCAGCGAGATGTCGTTGATGTCGTACTTATTCATGGCGATACGGTCTAGGCCGAAGCCCGCCGCGAAGCCTTGATACTTCTCGGGATCCAACCCCGCGGCGCGGAGCACGTTCGGGTCAATCATGCCGCAACCGAGCAACTCGATGAAGCCGGTCTGCTTACAGATGCGGCACCCGCGCCCAGCGCAGAACACGCAGGTGATGTCCAACTCCGCGCTCGGTTCGGTGAACGGGAAAAAGCTGGGGCGCAACCGCGTCTTGATGCCCTGCCCGAAGAAGCGCCGCACGAAATGTTCAAGCGTGCCCTTCAAATCCGCGAGGGTGACGTTCTCATCGACGCAGAAGACTTCCAACTGGTGGAACATCGGGCTGTGCGTTGCGTCGGGCGCATCGTTGCGGTAGACCTTGCCGTGGACGACGTAGCGCATCGGCGGCGGCGTCTTCTCCATGATGCGTATCTGATTCGGCGAGGTGTGCGTGCGCAGCAGCATCTTGTCCTCGACGAACAAGGTGTCCATCTCGTCAACCGCTGGGTGATCGGCGGGGAAGTTGAGCGCCTCGAAGTTGTAGAAGAAGGATTCGATCTCGGGCCCTTCGGCAACCGCATAGCCCAGTTCGCGAAAAATCGAGAGGATCTCTTCGAGGGTGCGCCGCACGGGATGTTTCGCCCCTAGGCGGCGCTCCGGTCCAGGTAGGCTGACGTCGAGCGCTTCGCGCTTGCGGCCCATCGCGGCCAAGTCGTTCTGCGCTTGTTCGAGAGCGGCTTCGATGGCCTGACGCGCCTCGTTTTGGCGCTTGCCGACCTCGGGTTTCAGCTCCCGAGGGGCAGCCTTGAGCCATGCGTCGTTGGCCGCCGCGATTAAACCGTTCTTGCGACCCATCCAGCGGTCGCGCAGGGCCTTCAGATCATCGGCCGAGGATACAGCCTTCCTTTCCCCCTCAAAGGTGTCCTTGAGGGCGGCGTAAAGTGAGTCGACGGAATCTCCGGCCGCGATCAGCTCCGCTAAGGGCTGGTGCGCTTTTTCGTCCAGAGTCATCCCGCCGATCCTCTACTCGGCTGCTGCTTCCTTCGCCGGCGCGGGTTGGCTCCCGAGCGCGGACTTTGCCTGCTCGGCCAACTTGGCGAAGCCATTCGCATCGCGGACCGCCATCTCAGCCAACATCTTGCGGTTGACTCCAATGCCCGCCAAGGTGAGCCCGTGCATCAGTAGGCTGTAGGACAGCCCGTTCTGACGCGCTCCGGCGTTAATGCGAATGATCCACAAGGATCGGAAGTCTCGCTTCTTGCGCTTACGGCCGACGTAGGCGAACTTCTGTCCGCGGTCGACAGCTTCCTTCGCGTAGCGATAGAGCTTGCTCTTGCCTTGGTAAAAACCACTGGCATGAGCAAGTACCTTCTTTCTTTTGAGACGGCGTTTATTGCCTCTTTTTACACGGGGCACGGTTTCCTCCTGAGCGACGATAGACCGGGCTACGGTCCTTTACAAAGCGGCGGAACAGGCACGTGCCGAAGTTGGCTCTGTCCGCGCGCCGCAGGCCCAGCGATGGGCCGGCTAAATTCAGGCCGAGATCATCAGCCTGATTGTCTTTTCCATCGATTTACTCACCAGGCCGGCTTTGCGCAGCTTGCGTTTGCGCTTTTGGGTTTTCTTGGTGAGGATGTGGTTCGCCAAAGCGTGGCTGCGCTTTACGCGACCGTTGGCGGTCAGCTTGAAGCGCTTCTTGGCTCCACTGTGTGACTTTTGTTTTGGCACGGCGCTACCCTCTTGGCGTCCGCTCGCGCACGCAGCGCGATCGCACAACCGATCGAATTCTTAAATACCCTGTCGGGGAAGTCCTCGAGCGGACGTTACTCGAACGCTCTCGCCAGTATAACACCGGTCTAGGGGCCCGCCGCTAGGTAAGTGACGGGGTAACTTTGGCGCTCCCCGGCCCGGATTCGGAACGTCAAATAGGGGCTGTTGGGCGCTGATGGGCTCCGCCAAAGCGACCGCCGCCAGCATATTCGAAGCAGCGGCATGCGCGGCTACTGTGCATTCAGCGGGCCAGACTAGTCTTCGCTGATCGCGAACAACTCGTCTTGGCTGCATGTGTTGCACGTCGCCGGTTAGGGCGTCGGATTGGCGATCCCTTCACAGCGGCGTATCACGCAGGTTGCCTCTTGCCGCCGCGCCGGATAGCATGGGGCCATGCGCCACTTGCCCTTGCTCGCTCTTGCGTTCGCCCTGGCCGCGCCAGTTGCAAACGCTCAGTTCATTCGGCCCCATCAAGTCGGTCCTGTGTGGCAGCAACTCTTTAACGGCAAAGACCTCACTGGCTGGACCAAGGTCGGCAAAGAGCGATGGGTCGTCGAGAACGGCGAAATCCTCGGCGAAGGCATCACCGAGGAGTACGGCTATTTGGCGACCGAGAAGAGCTACACCGATTTCGAGTTATCTCTGCGCTTCAAGTGCGAAGCGGACGGCAACTCAGGCGTCTACTTCCACACCGCTTTCAAGGAAGGGACGGCTACGGTGACAGCCGGACGCCAAGTCGAGATCGACCGCGTCCTCGGCCATCACACCGGCGGCATTTACGGCGATGACCGCGGCTGGGTGGCGTGGCCGGCTCCCGAGTACGAGACCGTCATTCGACCCACGGACTGGAACGATATGCTGATCCGCGTCGAGGGCAATCGCTATGTGGTGATCTTGAACGGAATTCAGGTTCTCGACTTCACGTATCCGGCGCCGATCGCCGAAACAGGCGTCATCGCGCTGCAACTGCACTCGGGCGGAGAAGGCCGGATGCGCTTCAAAGACATTTACGTGCGCGATTTGGCGCGGCCGTAACCCTTCTCACTCGTCCTCGGCATTGATAGACTCGACAGCGTGAAGCGCGCCGCTGCGATCTTGTTTGCCGTTCTCCTCGCGGCGCCCGCGTTAGCGGCCGAATGGAAAGGTTCCCTAACTCTCGATCGCATCGTCGCACAAGCGATTGACGACCAGACGATCCCTGGGGCGGTTTTACTGGTAGGTCGCGGCGACGTCATCTTGCATGAAGGCGCCTACGGCGACCGGAGGCTCGTTCCCTACCGCGAACCCATGGCGATTGATACGGTGTTCGATGCCGCATCTCTCACCAAGGTCGTGGTCACCGCGCCGGCCGTGATGATGCTCGTGGAAGAGGGCCGCATCCGGCTCAACGATCGCGTCACCAAGTATCTTCCCGACTTTGCGGGCGGCGATATCACCATCCGCCAGCTGCTCACGCACACCTCTGGCCTGCGCCCTGATGTCGACCTCGCGCCCGTCTGGAGCGGCTATGAAACCGGCATCGCCAAGGCCCTCGCTGAAAGGCCGACCGTCGAGCCGGGCACGAGTTTTGTTTACAGCGACATCAACTTCATCTTGCTGGCGGAAATCGTTCACCAGGTCACCGGGCTGCCGATTAACGAATTCGCCGCAGAACGAATTTTCGAGCCGCTGTCGATGACCGACTCCACTTACTTGCCAGGGGATGCGTTGCGCGCCCGCATCGCCCCTACGGAGCAACTGCCCGACGGAACGATTCTCGACGGCATCGTGCACGATCCCACGACTCGTTTCATGGGCGGCGTCGCCGGCCACGCCGGAATGTTCACCACAGCCAAGGATTTAGGTCGCTTCGTCCAAGCCATGTTGCGTGGAGGAGAACGCGGCGGCCGCCGCATCCTCAGTCCTCTCGGCGTGGCCCAAATGATCACGAACCAGTCGCCGCCGGGGCTTCCCCCACGCGGCCTCGGCTGGGACATCGACTCGCCCTACGCCTCGCCGCGCGGAGACTTGCTGCCAATCGGCTCCTTCGGCCACACGGGGTATACGGGCTGCTCCATTTGGATCGATCCGCATACGCGTCTGTGGATCGTGCTGATGACCAATCGTGTCCACCCAACGATACGTACGTCCGTCGTCAGCCTGCGCAGCCGCATCGCTTCGGCGGCGGCTGCCGCGCTCGACGACCTGGATTTCGACTCCGCGCTGGACGCCGTCGGCGGCCGCGCCGCCGCGGTTCGCGTTCTTCCTCGGGTTGAGACCGGTCTTGACGTCCTTGTCGCCGAACACTTCAAGCGCCTCGCCGGCAAGCGCATCGGCCTGATCACCAATCACACCGGAATAGACCGTCTCGGCCGCCGCAATATCGACCTCTTCGCGGATCGAGACGACGTCAAACTGGTGAGAGTCTTCTCGCCCGAACACGGCCTAACGGGAAAGTTCGACGAAGAGATCATCGGTGACGGCATCGACTCAGCCACCGGAACGCCGATCGTGAGTCTGTACCGTCCCAATCAGCGCCGGCCGAAGCAAGAAATGCTGGCTGACCTGGACGCTCTGGTCTTCGATATTCAAGACGTCGGCGCTCGCTTCTACACCTACACGACAACGATGGCTTACGCGATCGAAGAGTCCGCCAAGGCCGGAATCCCGATCTACATTCTGGACCGCCCCAACCCGATTACTGGAACGCGCGTTGCAGGGCCAATGCTCGACGATCAACATCGCTCCTTTATCGGCTACATGGACTTGCCGGTACGGCACGGCATGACATTGGGCGAGTTGGCCTTGTTCTTCAATGCAACGAAGCGACTCGGCGCTGACGTGAGAGTTGTCCGCATGCGCGGTTGGCGCCGCGCGATGTGGTTCGACGAAACGGGTTTGCCCTGGGTGAATCCGTCGCCGAATATCCGCTCGCTCGATCAAGCGATCCTCTATCCCGGCATCGCCCTGCTGGAAGGCCTGAAGAACTACTCGGTCGGCCGCGGGCTCGATGAACCTTTCGAGTTCATTGGCGCTGATTGGATCGACGGCAAGCGCCTGGCCGAAGTGCTGAACCAAAGCGGGCTGGCCGGCGTTCGGTTCCACCCGGAGGTTCGCACGCCGGCGTCTTCCAATTTCACCGGCAAATCGATTGAGGGAGTGGGGATAACCGTCCTCGATCGCAACGAACTGAACGCGCTGCGTGTGGGCTTGGTACTGGCGTCCCGCTTGGCGGAGCTTTACCCGTCCCGTCTGGACTTCCAGCAAACCGGCCTACTGATCGGCGACGGTCAAAGCATCGAAGAACTCTCTGATGTAACTCCAGCGGAGCAAATATGGGCTCGCTGGCAGCGCATGGCGGAGGAGTTTCAAGGCGAACGGAAGCCCTACCTGCTCTACGACTAGCTTGCCGGCTTGGGCGACCTTAGTTGTCCTTGCTCTTTTCGGTGGAACGAGCCTGACGCCGGTCTTCCGCTTCTTTCATCCAGGCCGGCGGACGACCACGCCGCTTGCCGCGACCCCGCGCAAGGCGTTCCAGCGAAATAATGGCGTCTTCGATTTGTTCGCGTTCCTGCCTTAGGTCAGTCAGGATCTTGTTGACATCCATCGAGTAACCTCCAAAAAAGCCGGATCTTGTGAGGATTGCTCCACGGCCCTTAAAACCCTTCGCGCCCAATCGGATCAGCCAATGACGGTTCTGGTCACGGCAAAAGAGTTTTGGTTAACGCATACATTATCCCCAAAACGGGCTATCTCGCCAACTTTATGCAGTCTGTTGCGGCTTGGAAGGCGCGCCTTTCGGGTGACGCCTAGCCGCGCTCAGACCGGTTCGGCGACAGATAGGAGACTGTCAAACCAGCCACAAACGTGATGACTGCTCCGATAACCACGTACCAAGGCCATGCCACCGGCGTACGGAAGGTGGCGTAGAGAACCGCGGTCAAGCCCGCCGCCATCCCGGTCAAGGCGGCCCCCTGGGAAACTCGCGTGGTCAGCACCCCAAGACTGAATACGCCCAGTAGGGCACCAAGCGGAACGGAGGCGATGGCCAATCCCGCCTCCAAGACCGAGCCCCATGTCCGCGCAAGAAATGCAATGCCGATAAGGACGGCTCCCCACGCGATGGTAACGAGCTTGGAAGCTCGAAGCTTGGTTTCTTCGCTGCCGAGCCGATCGCCGAAGATGGGCATAGCGATATCAACGATCGTCGCTGACGCCAAGGAGTTCAAGGCGGCGCTGATATTCGACATCGCAGCCGCAATGATGGCGGCGATGACCACGCCCGAAGCGACGGGCGGCAGGAAATTCCAAACGAAGGCTGGATAGAGCCGATCCAAGGGATCCGGCGGCGTCGAACCGGCTTGCTGGTGGAAGACATAGAGCATGACGCCGATCGTTAGGAACAAGGCAAACTGCGTGAAGATCACCAGCCAGCTAGACAACAGCGCCAGGCGGCTTTCCGCCTGCGAACGAGCGCTGAGCAAGCGCTGGACGACCAGTTGATCGGTTCCGTGCGTGGCCGTCGTCAGAAAACACCCTCCCAACAACCCAGCCCAAAAGGTGTAGGTCGTTGAGAAAAACTCCATGCTCGGAGTGAAGCCGAAGTGAAAGATTCGAAACTTGTCTTCGGCCAGCGCGACCGCCGCGACCTGGTCCCATCCGCCTGGGATTTGGTGCAAGATCATCCAAAAGCTCAGCAAGGCGCCGCTAACGTAGAGCGCCATCTGAACGACGTCTGTCCAGATCACCGCCGACATCCCGCCGTGGAAGGTGTAGAAGATCGTCAGCAAACTAATGATGACGATCGAGGCCAACTCGCCCGTTCCCAGCACGACCGACACCACGAGAGAAATGGCGAATACGCGCACTCCCTCCGCCAGCGAACGCGTGATTAGGAAGGTCGACGCGGTGACCCGGCGCAGCTTCTCTCCGAAGCGCCTTCTCATCAACTCATAGGCGGTGAACATCTCCCCGCGCCAGTAGGCCGGGATAAAGATGACTGAAATTGCGATCCGCGCCAACAGGTAGCCGAAGGCGATTTGTAGGAATCCCAAGTCGGAACCGAAGGCCAGCGCAGGCGTTCCGATGATGGTTAGCGTCGACGTCTCCGCCGCAACGATGGACAGGCTAATCGCCCACCAGGGCGCTTGCTTGCCGCCGAGAAAGTAGTCGCGCAATGTTCGCTGACCCTTCCCAAACCGGGCCCCGAACGCGGTTACTGCGACTAGGTAAACCCCTATGATGGCGAGGTCGAGCCAGCGCTCTACCATCAAAGGCGCTCCAATTGCAACAGAACCTGAAACAAACCTTTCACGCTTGACGTCTCATGTTTCGGAGGCGATCAGCCGGTCCGGTCCTTGGAGGCCGGTCCATTCGGACTGCGCCGAATCGCTAGTTGTTGTTGCGCGCGCCACGTCGCTGGATTATACTCCGCGAATGGCTCCGTAACAGCGCGAAGCCAACGGATGGGTGTTGCTCGCCTAAGGGCGAACGCAATGCCCGGCAGCCGAAAGGCTAGCTCCTGGAGAATATTGAACCCATGCTGAAAAGATTCACAAACGCTGCGGTCATAGTTTGCGCCCTTCTGCTCGTCGCCTCGGCTGCTTTTCCTTCCCCGCAGGAAGCGGCGAAGGAAAAGGCGCCTAAGGATATGGCCGAGTACGAACTCATCGACAAGACGTACAAGGAGACCGATCCGGCGGCCAAGCTTCAGCTTCTGGCCGAATGGAAGGAAAAATATCCTGAGTCCGATTTTAAGGACGACCGGCTCCGCATGATCATGCAAACGAATCAGCAGGCCGGCACGCTGGCGGAGGCGATTGCGTCCGCTAAAGAAGTTTTGGCGCAATTCCCCGGGGATTTCGCGGCAAACTTTACTATCGCCAGCCTGACGCCTGCGCTCAACAACAAAGCGCCGGACGCCCTAGCGGCGGGAGAGAAGGCCGCGACGGCGCTCGTTTCCGGCACCAAGCCGGAGACGCTGTCGGACGAGCAATGGAATTCGGTTAAGGGCCAGATTATGTTGACGGCCCACCAGACGCTCGGCTGGATCCATATGCAGCGTGAGGATAACGTCAAGGCCGAGAATGAGTTCAAGACCGTTTTGGGCATGAACCCGAATAACGGGCAGGTATCTTACTGGCTGGGTAACGTCGTCCTTGCTCAGGGGGATCCGGACAAGAACGAACTGGCGCTATTTTCGTTTGCTCGCGCCGCCGTCTATGAGGGCGAAGGCGCACTTCCGGCCGAAGGTCGCAAGCAGGTTTCCGACTATCTCTCGACGGTCTACGGCAAGTATGCCGGTACCCAAGAGGGCCTGGACAACCTCAAGCAAGCGGCGCTGAAGCAACCCCTCCCGCCGCCAGGATTGGTGATCGAGTCGGCCAGCGTTCGCGAGTTCAAGGCCGAGCAAGCTCGTCGTAAGGCCGAGCCGCTGCTCTACAAGTTCATCGACCTCCGCGATGCGCTCACCGGATCGAGAGGGGATGCGACCTGGGCGGAATTGCAGGGCAAGGTATCTCCGCAAATGGAGCTCTATGTCATCGGCGTAGACTCCGATCGCCCGCAGGTTGTGAACCTGGGCAGCAAGCCGGACGGCCCGACCGAAGTGGTCCTTAACCTAGAGAATCGCCTGCGCGCAGCGCCGGCCCGCGGCTCGAAGTTCAAGTTTGAAGGAGTCGCTTCCAACCTCGCCAAGAGCCCCTTCAAGCTCACACTGACCGCCGGTCAGCAGCTCTAAACACGGCGCACCAACCAGAACCACAATGGCCGCCCTGCGGGGCGGCCATTTTCTTTTGCTGGAGCTAATCTTGACTCCCTTGTACTCGATTGATACTTTGAGAATTGCCTAATCTGTACTCGAGTGTACAGATTCCGCCCTTGGAGACTCATGAGCTCGACGACAGATAACCTGGAACTTCTCGCGACGCAAGAGTACAAGTACGGCTGGATTACAGACGTTGAGGCCGACTCGGCGCCTCCCGGCCTCAATGAAGAGGTTATCGTCTGGATTTCTCGCGAGAAGAAGAACGAACCTGTCTGGCTGACCGAGTGGCGATTGAAGGCGTACCGGCATTGGCTTGAGATGAAAGAGCCGGCTTGGCCCAACGTCCGCTACGGGCCCATCGACTATCAAGCCATCTCGTACTATTCGGCGCCCAAGAAGAAGGGCGACGGGCCGAAGAGCCTCGACGAGGTCGATCCCGAGCTGCTCGAAACCTATAAGAAGCTCGGCATCCCATTGGAGGAGCAAGAGAAGCTGGCTGGCATTGCCGTCGACGCCGTCTTCGATTCGGTCTCGGTAGCCACCACGTTCCGCGGCAAACTAGCCGAGATGGGCGTCATCTTCGGCTCGTTTTCCGAAGCTGTCCAGGAACATCCAGAACTCGTTAGGAAGTATCTCGGTTCCGTCGTGCCCGCCAGCGATAACTATTTCGCGGCGCTGAACTCGGCGGTCTTTACCGACGGCTCGTTCTGCTACATCCCCAAGGGCGTGCGCTGCCCCATGGAGTTGTCGACCTACTTCCGTATCAACGCCGCCAACACGGGACAGTTCG
>CAZYOX010000094.1:0-12551 GCA_964649285.1 uncultured Bryobacterales bacterium
CGCCCTGGGCCATCCCCGGAATCGTTACGACGATCAAAGCGCCCAACCCCAGCACATCGCCGCTCAGGGCCAGGACTAAGCAAGCGAGGATGGCGACGCAATAGATGACGTGCGCGACCAACCCTACCGTCCACAAGCCGCGGCGGTAGACCTTGGTGATGATCATCTGCCGCGTGGCCCAATCGAGGAATTCCGTGCGGCTGGTTTCGCCCGGCGCGGCGACCATCGCACGAGGCGCGAAGTGAACGCCAAGCTTCGCTGCGTGCACGGCCTCGGCCAATCGATAGTCGTCGGAGATCGAACTGCGCCAATACTCGGCGACACGCGCCTTCTCGAATGTCTCCCGGCGGATCGCCATCGCTCCTCCCCAAGCGAAGTTCTTTCGATTATCGGCGCCGAGCCGGCCCACGATGGTGGAATCCCAAGCGCTGCGCAACAAACTCCAGAAGCCGCCCTCCTCCGGGAAGTACCACCGGAAGCCCGTCGACGCGCCGACATCGCTGTCGCCGAGCGGCTGAACCAGGTGTGCCATCCACTGCGGCGTGACTTGCCCGTCGGAGTCGGCGAAGACGAAGACCTCGCTCTCGGGCCGGGAAGCCGCGACGGCGGCCAACAGATTGTGAATCTTCTCGCCGCGATCGGCGGGGGGCGCGCCTGCGGCGACGAACTTCACACGATCGGCAAGCGTTAAGCGTGCCAGACGGATGGCCGCATCATCCGCTTCGCGCGAGACGACGACAAACTCATAGTCGCGATAGGTCTGCCCTGCTAGCGACCGCAAGTTCTGCGCTAGATCGTGGTCGACGCCGCGCACCGGCAAGATCAGCGTCGCCGGCGGCTGATATTCGACCTCAGCGGGATCCGGTTCGCCGCGAACGTCCATCTCGACGTACTCCAGCAGTTTGCGTCCCGAGCGAATCGAAAACATCGCCAGCAAGACTGCCGGACCGACGAACGCCCAGAACAGGATCTCGATCATCTAGCGCAAGAACTCTTCGAGCTGCACGCTCGCGTCCGTCTTCTCGTCGCGGTACTTGACGATCACTGGAGTGTACAGCGCCAGCCCCCACTCCTGGCCCCTGCCGCGCTGTATCGGCCGCGAGCCGGGCGCGACGACGGCGCCTTCGGGGATAACTAAGGGCTTATCGGCCTCCGCCTTGAGCACCGTACCGTTCACCACGTCGTAAACCGGCGTCGAACGAGTGAGCACCACGCCCGCTCCGAGCACGGCCCGCGTCTTAACGATCGTGCCTTCATAGACGCCGCAATTGCCGCCCACCAGCACGTTGTCTTCGATGATCACCGGCAGGGCGCCGACCGGTTCGAGCACGCCGCCGATCTGCGCCGCGGCGCTCAAGTGGCAGCTCTTGCCGATCTGCGCGCAACTGCCGACCAGCGCGTGCGAATCGACCATCGTCCCGTCGCCGACATAGGCGCCCACGTTGATATACATCGGCGGCATGCAAGTGACGCTCTTGCCCAAGTAAGCGCCGTCGCGGATGCTCGAACCGCCGGGCACGATGCGTACCGAGTCCTCAAGCGTCACGGTCTTGGGCGGATACGTCGATTTATCGAAGAAAGAGAGGCGGCTGCCTTCCTCGGACATGTTCACCGAGCGGCCCATGCGGAAGCCTATCAGGATGCCGCGCTTAACCCAAGCGTTCACCTTCCAGCCGACCGGGCTGCTGGGATCCGGCTCGGCAGCGCGCGCCTGGCCGGCGTTTAAGGCCTTCTTAAACTCCTGGAACGTGTCGATATCGGCGCCGTCGTACGTTTCGGGGGCCTTATTGAAGAGCGCGTCGATGCGGGCGGCGAGCATGAGGGTCTAGTGTCGCTCAGACCGCGGGCGAGGCGCAAAAAGGCCCTCGGCGAACCGCTTTGATGAATTAACTTCGGCTGGGGAGTATACTGCGGGCATGTCGTTAAGAATCAACTCAGAAGCCCCCAATTTTACAGCCGAAACAACGGAAGGAACGATTAACTTCCACGAGTGGATCGGCGACGGGTGGGCAGTTCTTTTCTCTCATCCCAAGGACTTTACGCCCATCTGCACCACGGAGCTAGGCTACATGGCCGGGCTTGACGAGGAGTTCGCCAAGCGCAACACGAAGATCATCGGCCTTAGCGTCGATCCGGTCGACAGCCACAGCAAGTGGAAGGTCGATATCGAAGCCGCTCAAGGCAACAAGGTCAACTACCCGATGATCGGCGACCCCGAACTCAAGATTGCCAAGCTCTACGACATGTTGCCCGAAGACGCCGGCAACACCTCCGAAGGCCGCACGCCGGCGACGAATGCCACGGTGCGCAACGTGTTTGTTGTCGGCCCTGACAAGAAGATCAAGCTCATTCTGATCTACCCCATGAGCACCGGCCGAAACTTCAACGAAATTCTGCGCGCACTCGACTCGATGCAGCTCACCGCCAAGCACCCCGTCGGGACGCCGGCGAACTGGGAGGTTGGAGACGACGTCATCCTCTCGACCGCAGTCTCCGACGAAGCCGCCAAGGAAAAATATCCCAACGGATGGAAGACCGTCACGCCGTATATTCGGATCGTCCCGCAACCGAAGTAATCCCGAGCCCAGGGCGTAAAAGCCCTGGGCATAAGACCCTACCGACCCCTTGCCCTGAGACGCATCCGAAGCCCCGAAGGCGACGAAGGGATCTCTCTCCGCACTCTCCGAGGCCCGGAGGGGTGCATAACGGGAGACTGGGGACAATTTCCCAGATTGTGGTGTGTCACCGCTCGCTTCAGACCGTTCGGAAACACAAATTATGAGGATCGCGACCAAGTCGACGCTGCCACCCCAAGCAGACTTCCATCATGCCGTCTTGCGGTATCTATCAAGCCGGCCGAAAGGAGATCGTCGTGAACACATTCATGAAGCCATTCCTGATCTGCTGGGCCTCAACGGGGTTCAACGCACGGAGCGCTTGACGAATCTCCCTCATCTTCGATATCGACACCGAAGCGGCTGGGCCCTGAGCATGCTGAAGGCGGCTGGCTATGTCGACAACCCAACGCCTGGAATCTGGTGCATCACGGAACGAGGGCGAGAGTTGCTGGCGAACTATCCCGACAGGTTCGATGAGCAGACCGGGCGAAGAATTATCCGCGAAGGCCGGAAGGATGTTGAGGGGCAAATGGCCGATGTCAGTAGTGGCGATGAGACCCTCGACGAAACGGCAGGACAGACGACTCCGGACGAACGTATTGACAGTGCCATTCAAGAGATTCACCGTGCCATCGCTCGGGAACTCCTCGACCGCATTGCGCAAGCGCCGCCCGCCTTTTTTGAAGGGCTGGTGCTGGATCTCTTGCACGCGCTGGGTTATGGCGCCAGCCGAGAAGACCTCGAACGAGTCGGGCACTCCGGTGATGGAGGTATCGATGGGATCATCTCACTCGACAAGCTCGGATTCGAGAGAGTTTGCGTTCAGGCGAAGCGCTGGCAGGGATCTGTCGGCCGGCCGGAGATCCAAGCGTTCTACGGTGCGCTCGCTGGGCGTCGGGCACGAAAGGGAGTCTTCATCACCACGTCAGCTTTCACTCGAGAGGCACGGGAGTTCGCCAACCAAGTTGTCGAGAGTATTGTCCTCATCGACGGTGCCAGGCTCACGTCTCTCATGATCGAGCATGGCGTCGCTGTTTCACACTATCGGGTTCTCCGTTTGCCAAGAGTTGATGACGACTACTTCGAGGCGGACTGATCGGGCCAACATGCACCTTGAGGGGGAACCAGGGAGCAGGCTACAATTTTGCTCCTTCGGCAAACGGCCCCCAGAAAATTTGGACCCTTATGCCACATCTGGTTGTAGAAGACTCTTGGTTGGGCCAGACACGGCCAGGGGCTCCGATGCATCGGAAGCAGTGTTAGGGGCTAGCCGCGAGGCCAAAGGAACGGCAGCGTAAGAGCGAAACAGACACTAGGGTCGACCCGAAGACATCTCCGGTTCCCCGCTTAGAAGGGAATCCGCCCGCTGTTCGGCGGGTTTTCTTGTTTCTACGGCAAGAAACCCGCCGGACGCCGGTTTTCCTCAGCCCCTCCACCCGCCGCCAACCCCAGGGTCCAACCTCGCCCAAACTTCAACCACCCAACCGACCTTCCGTGCCGCGACTTTCAGGGAGCGGTTTCTTCGCCGACACCCCAACCCAAGTCCATACCAGGTCCGTACAACGTCTTACCACCCGAGCCGCAGTGCGTGAGCCCGCGGTTGTTCAAACAACCCCGGACTCACGTCCGTGGCTCAGGTGCGCCAGAAAGGTACAGCTTGAGCAGCCTTCGTAACCGCTTCCTCACGGTCGCGGCACGGATGCGCGGTGTGGCTTGCGCGCATTGAGTAGAACCCCGCTCGCCCGAAGGCGCCGCGCTAGCGGACTGGCAAGGCGAATGCCCAGAAGCCCATGCCCGAAGCGATTGCGACGTATTGCTTGCCGCCGACCATGTAGGTCATCGGCGAGGCCTTCCAATCTTGATTGGCTTGGAAGTGCCACAGCGGCTTGCCGGTCTCGGCATCCAGCGCGGCGAACGCGCCGCTGTCTTCGCCGAAGAACACCAAGTCGCCGGCGGTAGACAGCACGCCTGAGTACGTCGCCGCCTCGCCCGTCTGCTGGTACTCCCAGGCAACCTTGCCGGTCTGAATATCGAGTGCGCGGATGAACTTCTTGTTCAGCGAGTCGGGCGTCAAGGTAAATGAGCCGCTAAGCCAGCCGCGCCCCTGCTGCCAGGGCACATCGTCTTTGCTGTAGACGTTGCAGGCTTCGTGGGCCAGCAAGTAGAACAACTTTGTGCCCGGGTGATAAGCCGTGGCCATCCAATTGGTGGCGCCGCGGATCGCCGGGCAAACCGCCGAGCCTTCCTCCGTGGGCTCGGAGCCTTCCAAGACGATCGGCCTGCCATTCGCGTCGAGACCCTTGGCCCAAGTCTGCTTGGCGAACGGCTCGCCCAGCAGGAACTTGCCGTTCGTCCGGTCGAGCACGTAGAAGAAGCCGTTGCGATTGGCCTGCAGCAGCAGCTTGCGCGGCTCGCCTTGGAACACTTCGTCCACCAGCACCAGCGGCTCTTGCGCATCCCAGTCATGCGTATCGTGCGGCGTGAACTGGAAATACCAGGCGAGTTCGCCAGTTTGTGGCCGCAGCGCGATCACCGAGTTGGTGTAGAGGTTATCGCCGGGCCGCTTGTCGCCGTTCAGATCCGGACAGGGGTTGCCGACGGCCCAATACAACAAGTCAAGCTCGGCATCGTAGCTACCGGTCAGCCACGTTGCGCCGCAGCCCTTTTCGAGAATCACTGGGTCGCCCCAAGTCTCCGACAGCGGCTCGCCTGGCGCGGGGATTGTCCAAAAGCGCCAGACGCGCTCGCCGCTGACGGCGTCGTAGGCATCTAGGAAGCCGCGCAGCCCGGTGTCGCCGCCGGAGATGCCGACGATGATCAAATCGCCGACGACAAGCGGCGGCGCGATCGCTCCGTAGTGGATGCGATGGTCGGCCAGCTCGCGATCCCACAACAACTTGCCCGTCAGCCGATCGAGCGCGATCACATGCGCGTGATCCGTCACTGTGAAGAGCATGTCGCCTCGGATGGCCACTCCGCGATTGAGCCCGATCCCGGCATCGCCCATTAGGCCTTCCGTGCGCGGCTGCGAGTATTCCCAAACCTCACGGCCCGTCTCGGCATCGAGCGCAAACACTTGATTTGGTCCGGTGACGTACATCAAGCCTTCGACGACTGCCGGCGTGCCTTCGATCATCCGCAGCCCCGGCATCGGAAAAAACCACTGAGGCCGCAATTCCTTGACGTTCTCGCGGTTGATTTGGTTGAGCGCGCTGTGCCGATTTGCGGTATTGCTGCCGTTGTAACTGGCCCAATCGACATGCGGGTCGAGCGGCGCCTCGCGATAAGCGTCTCCCTCGCGGCGCAGCCGGTGAATTATGCCGTCCGCCGTGCGGATCTGCGCATCAAAGCCGCTCTCGTTGAGCAACACTCCCGACAGCACGCTGCCGTCGGTCAATCGCAGTTCGCTGATCCGCGGGCCGCCGCTCTCAACGACCAGCGTCTTCAGATAGGCGACCAACTCGCCCATCTCCTCAGGCGGCAGATCGAACGCCGGCATGCCGCCCAGCGGCTTGCCCTCCCGAATGAGCTCCGTCAGCCGCCGCGGCGAGTTGGCGCCGATAAAGTCGAGAATCGCCGGGGCCCGGTCCGTGCCTGTGCCGTCGCCCGCATGGCAGATCACGCAACGCGTCTCAAACGTCTTCTTGCCTGGCGCATCTTGCGCCATCGAGGCTGCGGCGAGCGCCAGCGCCAGAACGAAACATCGTACGGTCATCGCGTGCATATGGCCCATGATTCTAGCGCGTTATTTGAGCCCCGCCCTCCGTGTTAAACTCCGCAGGCCATGCCTACTCGCCGTCAGTTCATCCAGGCAGCGGCGGCCGGCGCAATCGGCGCATCCGTTCAAGCCCAGACCGTTAACCGCGACCGCCTGCTCGCCATTCCGCCGGCCGGCCGGCTGCGCGCGGTGCTCGACACCGACACCTACAACGAGATCGATGATCAATACGCGGTGGCCTACAGCTTGCTCTCGCCCGAGCGCATGTCGGTCGAAGCGATTTACGCCGCGCCTTATCTCAATGACCGCTCAACCTCTGCCGGTGATGGCATGGAGAAGAGCTACGAAGAGATCCATCGGCTGCTCGATTTCTTCCCCAGCGTCGACAAGAGCATCGCGCTGCGCGGTTCCAACCGCTTCTTTGAGAAGAAAGGGAGCCCTATCGACAGCCCCGCTGCTCGCGATTTGATCGAGAAGGCAATGAAGCCTGGAGACGATCCGCTCTACGTGCTGACCATCGGCTGCCCGGCGAACGTTTCCTCCGCCATCCTCATGGAACCCAAGATCAAAGAGAAGATCGTCGTGGTCTGGCTCGGCGGCACGCCGCACTATTGGCCGTCCGCGACTGAGTTCAATCTGCGGCAGGACGTGATCGCCTCTCAAGTCCTATTCGACAGCGGTGTGGCGCTGGTTCAGATCCCTACGAAGAACGTCTCCGAGCATCTACGCACGACTGTGCCGGAACTGCAACAGCATCTGCGCGGAAGATCGCTCATTGGCGACTACCTCTATGGGCAGTTCCTCGAATATTTTGCCGTTCACGCGAAGCGTCAAAAGCTGGCCGGAGATTACCCCTGGTCTAAAGTGATCTGGGATATCTCGGCCGTCGCCTGGCTCAATAGCCCAGAGTGGGCGCCGTCCGATATCGTCCCCAGTCCCGTATTGACCGATGACCTGCGTTGGCAAACCGCGCCCAGCCGCCACAACATACGCGCAGCCAACAACATCAACCGCGACGCCGTCTTCAACGATCTGTTCGCGCGCTTCGCTGCGATGAGCGACTAGGCGACTTTAACGCGCCGTCAGAAACGACACCAACTCCGGCAAGAATTGGTCGGGGATCTCGACGTGCGCCACGTGTCCGACTTGCGGAAAGATCTTAAGCTTCGCGTTGGGAACGGTCTTGGCGATGTGCTCGGCGCGCTCGGTAAAGTTTTGACCATCGAGCTCGCCGCCGATGACCAACGTCGGCGCCTGGATATGCGCCCAGTCGTAGACCACCGGGTCCAGATAAGTGATTTGGCGATAAATCGCTCGCACCATCGCCAGCCGAGGCCAATCGCTGGATAGCGTGGGCGCGTAGAGAATGCGTGCGTACTTCTCATACTCATCCTTCCAGGCGCCCGGAGCGGGGAAGTAGCGGCGAATGTTGGCGTAGAAGCCCTGATAGAGTTGGTCTGGCGTCGACTCCATCGTCGTCTTGTAGGCGGCGTCGGCGTTGGGCCACTTCTGCGCCCAACGGACGTCGGTCAATCCGATCGGCGCGTAAAGCACGGTGCGCTCGACCAATTCCGGGTAGCTCGCCGAGAAGCGGGCGGCCAGCATTCCTCCCATCGAGTGTCCCACCACCGATACGCGCTCAATGCCCAGTGAGGCGAGCAGGCGCGTTGTGTTGTAGGCCATATCGTGGAAGTTGTAAGGGATGATCGGCTTCGACGAGCGTCCGAATCCAATTTGATCGGGCACGACGACGCGAAAGCCGGCGTTGCGCAGCGCGTTGATCGGCGCCTCGAAGTAAAAGCCTCCGAAATTCATGCCATGGAACAGGACCACCGTGCGTCCATTCGCCTGGCCCGCTGGCGGCACATCCATGTAGGCCATCCGAACGTCTTGCCCGTAAAGCGTCAGCGGCAAGTAGGAAACCGGATAGGGGTATTCCACCCCTTCGTACGTGATGCTGCCGGGTTTGACGTCCGTCGGCGCCTTAGGCGGCTGTTGGCCGAAAGTAGTCGAGACGATGAGCAGCGCGGCGCTGAGGGCGAGAAGGCGGATGGGCTTCATGCGGATTATGATAGGCTTCCCGGCGGGCCTCGCGTGCTGGACAGCGGAAAATGCCGAATAAGCTCGCGAGCCGTCCAGATCTAGGTCGTTAGGGCCAATCGCCTGCCAGTAGTCGACGTCCGCTCAACGCATCATCTGTGACGAATGCCCGGAGCTAGGTCTTGAAACGCAGAAGAGGCGGAAGCCCCACCGGCTCACGCCTCTTCCCAAGAACTTTTTTCTAGAGCAACCGCTCGGTTAGTGCACAACCCCTTCGTGCACGATGTGCTCCATCTGATCTTTCAAGTGAAGCTTCATCTTCTTCAACCGAGATTCCTCCAGCTGCTCCTCCTCCGAGAGATATCGACGACTGCTGAGTTCTTCGATCCGGCGCTCGTAACTCGTATGTTCGGCAGCTAGCCGCCGGAACTCCTCGCTCGTCGCCATCAGCCGTGCCTGTGCCTCTGCAGAGTAATTCTCCATCGCAAAAACGCCTCCTGGAAGATGTTTGGGGTTGGAACCACGTCACAGTGACGCGGTTTTTCGGGCAAGGCCCCGCCGGCAGGGCCCTTTATTTGTCTCGTTGTGTCCCTACGAATCACCGGCGTGCCTTACCGTACTACAGATACAGACGAATTTCAATTAGCCTTCGTTTGCACAAAGAACATTTTTTGCGGCCTCTTCATGACCACTGCATCCTCCACTGGACGGTGGTAATAGTCTTGCCGTAAACCTACCGCGGCAAATCCCCAGCAGGCATAAAAAGCCTTGGCGGCGTAATTCGATTCGCGCACTTCGAGGAAGACGTCTCCTTCGCCTGACCGGAGGAACGCTGCGATCAATCGGCTCGCAACGCCCTGCCGGCGCGAGGCTGGATCGACAGCTAAGTTCAAGATCTCCCGCTCGGAGGGCGGGATGTTGCGAAAAAGCACAAAGCCGGCCAGACGGTCGCCGACCTGCGCAACTAGGCATCCTGCCAACCCTTCGAGCAAAGCGCCGGGCGACCATTCGGCGGCCTGGGGGAGAGATTGCTGTTGGATGCGCAAGAGGTCTTCCAAGTCCTCGCGCCTTGCCTTGCGTACGGTGATCGTTTCCGCCACGTTCGGAGTGTAACTCCCAGCGCCGGCTTGATTGGTATGATCGGGATTCCCGTGTCAGGACGCATACTCGACGGCAACCAAATTCGCGACGAGATTCTCGCCGAGGTCAAACAAGAAATCGCCGACTTCGCACGCCCGCCCGGCCTGGCCGCCGTGCTCGTGGGCGAAGATCCGGCTTCCGAGATCTATGTCCGCAACAAGATGAAGGCCTGCGAGGCGGTCGGCATGCGCAGCAAGACGCTACGGCCGTCCGCGGACATCACGACTGAACAGATGTTGGCGTTCGTCCGCCAGCTGAACAACGACGATGACGTCGACGGCATCTTGGTGCAGTTGCCCTTGCCGCCGCAGGTGGATGCCCAGCAAGTGCTGCTGGCGGTAGACCCGGCGAAAGACGTCGACGGCTTCCACCCGGTGAATATGGGCGCGCTGGCGACTGGCGCGCCGCGCCTTGTGCCCTGCACGCCTGCCGGATTGATCGAGATTCTCAAGCGCAGCGGCATTCCGATGGCCGGCAAGCACGCGGTCGTTATCGGTCGCAGCAATATCGTCGGCAAGCCCGCGGCATTGTTGCTGCTGATGGAAAACGCCACCGTCACCGTCTGTCACTCGCGCACGGCCGATCTGCCGGCCGTATGTCGCCAGGCGGATATCCTGGTCGCCGCTATAGGCCGCGGCGCGATGATCACCCGCGACTACATCAAGCCCGGCGCAGTGGTGCTCGACGTTGGTATGAACCGTCTCACTGGCCTCGACGAAGTGAAACGGGCTTTCTCCGCGCATCCGGCTAAGGTTGCCCGCTTCCGGGAAAAGGGTGTGGCGCTAGTCGGCGACGTCCATCCCGGCGACATGGAAGAGCTGTCGTCGGCCTATACGCCTGTGCCCGGAGGCGTCGGGCCCTTGACGATCGCCATGCTCATGAAGAACACTGTGCGGGCTGCTAGACTGCGGCGCGGCTGATGCTGAGAGTCGGACTTACCGGCGGACTCGCCAGCGGCAAGACGTACATCGCCTCCTGCTTCGAGAGTTTCGGAGCGCATGTCGCCTATGCCGACAGGTTCGGTCACGAGACGTTGCGCCCAACAGGCGAGGCCTACGCCGAGGTGATTCGCGAGTTCGGCAGAGAGATTCTCGACCGCGACGGCTTTATCGACCGCGCGGCCTTGGGGGCCATTGTTTTTGCTGACGAGGAACAGCTCAAGAAGCTCAACGCTATTGTTCATCCGCACGTCTTTCGAAGAGAAGAAGCCTTCTTCGCACAGATTGCGGAGGAAGACGCGGCCGGCGTGGCGGTCGTTGAAGCGGCAATTATGATTGAGATCGGCAGCTATAAGCGCTACGACCGGATCGTGCTCGCCCACTGCCCGCTAGAGACGCAGATCGAGCGCTTCATGGCGCGCGAGAACGCCAGCCGCGAGCAGGCGCTGGCGCGTATCGAACGGCAAATGCCGCTGGAAACAAAGCGTCGATATGCCGATTACGTCATCGAAACCTCCGGATCGATGACGAGGACAATGGAACTCGCCCGTGCGGTATACGTAAAACTAAAGGAAGAGGCGCTATGAAGAGCTCTCTCATTCGACCTATTCTGCTTGCGGCAATTTTTGTGGGCGCGTTCGTGTTGGGCACGACATCTACCGACTGGTTCCGCGAAAACATCAGCACCGACCCGTTTTGGACGGAGGCGGCAGCGACAAGACTGACGCAAGACGAACTCTCGAACATCGACATTTACGAGCGCGCCTCTCCCACCACGGTCAATATCACGAGCACCGTGCTGCAGCGCAATTGGTTTTTCGAAGTCTATCCGACGAGTGAATCGGGTTCCGGCTTCTTAGTAGACGCTGAGGGACGCATCTTGACGAATGCGCATGTCATCAGCGGCAACGCCAAGATTGAGGTGACGCTGCCCGCTGACGGCGAGAACATCCGCTATGAGGCGAAGGTGTTAGCGGTTGATGAGTTGAACGACTTGGCGCTGATCCAGATCGATGCGGACCACGAGTTGCCGTTCTTGCCTCTGGGTAACTCGGATGACTTGAAAGTGGGACAAAAGGTTCTCGCGATAGGCAATCCGTTCGGCCTGGAAGGCACGCTGACCACCGGCATCATCAGCTCGGTCGGCCGTTCGATCCGGGCTGATGGCGAGAGCGTACTTGAGGACATGATTCAAACCGATGCGGCGATCAACCCAGGCAATTCCGGCGGGCCGCTATTGGACAGCGAAGGCAACGTGATTGGCGTGAACACCGCCATCTATGGCCCTTCGGGAAATATCGGCATCGGCTTTGCCATGCCCATCAGTCGCGCCAAGCCGCTGTTGGAATACGTATTGAGCGGCGGCGAGAAGCAGAAGCCGGAGCACCCCGGGTTCGATTCGTTCTACGTTTCGGGACGCCTGGCGGAAGCGCTGAAGCTGCCGCCTTCCGGGTACTTGGTAACCGAAGTGGAACCAGGGTCGGCGGCCGCGGAGGCGGGACTTCGAGGGGCTGAGCGCGAAGTCATTTTGGGCAACTACCGCATTCCCTGGGGCGGCGATTTTATCGTCGCCGTCGATGGACGGCGGGTCACGTCGCGCCGCTTCCTGCAACAAGCGTACGGCCTCAAACGGGGCGGCGACGAAATGAAGCTGACGATCATTCGCGGAACCGAAGAGCGCGAGCTTATCGTCAAACTGCGGGCGCAAGACCTCAAGCTGTGAATGTCGGCCTGTGCCTCACCTGCCGGCACGCACGGCGTATCGTGAGCGATCGCGAATCGGTATTTTACCGTTGCGCGTTGGCTAAGACGAATCCAGCCTTTTCGAAGTATCCGAGGTTGCCGGTGTTCTCCTGTTCGGGGTGGGAAGAGGTTCGGCAAATTGCAAAAAAGGCCCGCTCCACGGGAGCGAGCCTTTCCAACGACGATAAAGGCTGGCGTTAGCGGAGGAGGCGCCGCACCCAGGCGATAGTCCCGACGGCGAGCAGCAGAACGATCGCGGGAGTGGCGCTGCCGCCGAGGATGAACAGGTGCGTCAGGATGGCTCCGACCATGGTCGGGACTAGCAGCGCCGCGCCGTAGAAGGCGAGCCGAGGG
>CAZYOX010000095.1:0-12509 GCA_964649285.1 uncultured Bryobacterales bacterium
ATCCTGACCATCGAGCACAATATGGACGTCATCAAATGCGCGGACTGGGTCGTCGATCTAGGACCTGAGGGCGGCGAGAAGGGCGGGGAAATCGTGGCCGAGGGAACGCCGGAAGAGATAGCCAAGAACGCGGCGTCCCACACCGGACGATTCCTGAAGGCAGCGCTGAAGTCTTAGTTGGGCCGCTTGAGTTCGGCGTCAATCTCGATAAACACTTCGTCGGCGACGACCACGCCGCCGGCCTCAACCAATTCGTTGTAAGTCAGCCCAAAGTCGCGGCGGTTCACCTTCCCGTTGGCCGTGGCGGCGGTACGCGGTCCGTTGGCGGACTGCACGACGGCATTCAGACCGTCAATGTCGAGCGTAACCTGCTTGGTCACGCCATGCATCGTGAGGTCGCCGCTCAGCTTCACCGTTCCATCCGCCTGCGGCACGGCGCGGGTCGAGACGAAGCGCATCTCGGGGAACTTGTCGACTTCGAAGAATCCTTCGCCCCGCAGATCGCGGTCGCGTGTGGCCATTCCAGTATCGATCGAAGAGGGGTCGATGGAGATCTCCATCCGCAAGGTGGAGAGGTCGTCTTTGTCGAACCAGACTGTGCCCTCGGCCTTGTTGAAGGTTCCGCGCACCCAACTAATCATCAGGTGGCGCACCTTGAATCCCACGTGGGAGTGGTTGCCGTCAAGGCTCCATTCCAACACTTCCGCGGAAAGCGACGGCGCGAAGGCAAGGGCTGCGGCAGCCAATACTAGAATCATTCGGCGGAACATAGGGCCTCAATAGTTTAACGACGCAGGCCCCGTTGAGGTTACTCAACTGTAACTGGTGCGCTATTGCACCGGCCGCAATTCAGCCTCGATCTCGATGTGAACGTCGTCGCCGATGGTGACGCCGCCCGCCGGAATCTGCTCAACGAAGCTGACGCCCCACTTACTGCGCTGGATGACCGCGCGAGCCGTTGCGCCCATTCGCGGGCCGCTGCCCGGATCGACGACCTTATCGAGGCCGGTGACGTCCATCGTGATTTCGTGCGTCTTGCCGCGCATCGTGAGATCACCGACTACCTTCACCGAGCCGTCCGGCTGCTTCATCGAACGCTTGGAGACGAACTTCATCTCGGGATAATTCGCGGAATCGAAGAAATCCGGGTTTCGCAGATGGTCGTCGCGGCGCTGATTGCCGGTGTTTACCGAGGCGGTCTTGATGACGACTTCCATCTTGAGAGAGGAAAGGTCGTTGCGGTCGACCCAGATGGTGGCTTGCGGCTCCGTGAAGTTGCCGCGCACCCAACTGACCATAAAGTGTTGGACTTTGAAGCCGACGTTGGAGTGTACCGGGTCGAGTCTCCATGCTTCGACTTCGGCCGAAGCGAGAGGAGCGAACGCGAGTAGAGCGATTGCCAGCGGCAGAAGAGTTTTTCTAAGCATAGAGGTGTCCTAGGGGTATGCGGAGATAGTGTACCAATGCGGCGCTTTGCCGACGAAGGGCGATTCTCGGCGGCCTCCTAACCTGAGAGAATAGTCACATGGCGCTGCTAGAAAGGATTTCGGCCGACATGGTCACGGCGATGCGGGCAAAGGATCAGCTCAAGCTGACCACTCTCCGCTCGATTAAAACCGCCCTGGATAAATACCAAAAAGATCAGCGCAAGTCTCTGGATGAGTCCAGCGAACAATCCATCCTGCAAACTCTAGCAAAGCAACGCCGCGAGGCCGCTGACGCCTTCCGCGCCGGCAAGCGAGAAGAGTCCGCCCAGCAAGAGGAGGCCGAACTGCGCACGGTCGAGAGCTACATGCTCCAACTGGCCTCCGACGCCGAAATCGACGCCGCGATCGAACGCAGCATGGCTGCCCTGGATCTGCCCCCGGCCGGCGATCCCGCCCGAATGCGCCAAATGGGCGCCGTCATCAAGGCCGCCAAAGATCAACTCCCCGGCAAGCGCGTCGACGGCCAGGCGCTGGCGAACAAGGTCAAGAGCGCCCTGAGCGCCGGCTAACGAATGCTTGTTTGCCATCGTTAGCGGCGCGCTAGGGAGTCGTTGCTGGCGACGACTCCTTGCCGCCGGGCATTTTGGTATGCAGTTTCACCGGCGTTGCCTTGCCGCGAATCCGCATATTGATCATCTCGACAAAAATCGAGAACGCCATGGCGAAATAAATGTAGCCCTTGGGCAGGTGCTGTTCGAAGCCCTCGGCAATAAGTGACACGCCGATCAGCAGCAAGAAGCTAAGGGCCAAGATCTTGATCGTCGGGTGCGCCTCCACGAAGCCGCTAATGCTGCCGGCCAATGCCATCATGACGCCTACCGCGGCAATGACGGCGATCACCATCACTGCTAGATCGTCGGCCATGCCTACGGCGGTAATCACCGAATCGAGCGAGAAGACGACGTCGATAACGAAGATCTGGGCCAGCACAGCGGCGAGCGAGGCGCCTCTGGCGGCCTTGTGGCTGTCCTCTTCGCCCTCCAACTTGGCGTGCATTTCATGCGTCGCCTTGGCCAACAGAAACAGACCGCCGAAGATCAGGATCAAGTCGCGCCCGGAGATCTCCTGCCCGACGACCGTAAACAAGGGCGCTGTCAGCCGCATCACCCACGTAATTGAGAACAGCAGCAGGATGCGCGAGACCATCGCGATCGCCAAGCCCAAGAAGCGCGCCCGCGGCTGATCGGCCGCCGGCAAACGTCCGGCAAGGATCGAGATAAAAATGACGTTGTCGATGCCGAGAACGATCTCGAGCGCCGTCAAGGCGGCAAGCGCCGTCCAAGCATTGGGGTCCGAAATCCAATCCATCGGATCTTTAGCCGACCAACTGTCCTTTACCGAGCCACTTCTTTAGAGCCGCCATTTGGCCCAGGTGATACATTTCGTGTCCGGCCAGAAAGGCTGCCGCGCCGAGTATGCTCTTATCGGCAATCGCGAACTCGCGGGCGCAGGTTCGTCCCAAGTCCTCGTCAGACAAAGTCTCGAAATGCGCATTCAATGCCGGAACCGCGGCGTTCCACGAGTCCCGAACTTCGCCTACCGAAGGCAAAGAGTGTCTGTCCCCTGGCTGGCTGCCTTTGCTGAACAAATCGGCCCACCGCCGCTGATCGGCGCCGCCCATCAGCACGATCAAGCCGAAGCGCGTATTGGCGGCATGGCCCAGCAGCCACAGCATGTGATTAGCCGTCTCTGGAGCGTGGTAGAACTCCTCATCAGAAAGACCTTCAATGGCTTTCTGAACACGGCTCGCGCTGACGGCGAATTGCTGCGAAACGAGTAGGAGCTTCTCTGGAATGGCCATGGACTACCGCCTTACTTAGGACGAGCGACCACGTTTTGGGGATCGCCGTTGATGAAATCGAAAATATTGTTAATCGATAATTGGAGGCCCGCGTCGAGCGCCTCCTGGGAGATGCCGCCGGAGTGGGGCGTGAGGATGACGTTGGGTAAGCGCGTAATCGGCGCGTTCTCGGGCAGTGGCTCGGTCTCAAATACGTCGAGTCCGGCGCCAGCGATTTTGCCCGTCTCAAGCGCCCGAATCAAAGCCTGCTCGTCGACGACGCCGCCGCGCGCCGTGTTGATGAAGATGGCCGAGGGCTTCATCAGTCCAAACTCGCGTTCACCGACGAACTTGACGGTCTCGGGCGTCATGCGAATGTGGATGCTGACCACGTCGGAGCGTTTGTAGAGATCGTCGAGCGGCACAAACTCAAGATCGAGTTCCTGCGCGGTGAGGATGTTGGCGTGGCGCGTCCAGGCAATCACGCGCATGCCGATGCCGCGGGCGATGCGCGCAAACTGCTGGCCGATCGCTCCCAGCCCAATAATCCCGAGCGTCTTGCCGTGCAGTTGCTTGACGAAGCCGCGCGGCCAAGCGCCTCGCTTCGTTTTGGCGTCAATGCGCGGAAGGTCGCGCGCGACGGCCAGCATCAGCGCCAGGGCATGCTCGGCCATGGCGATTGCCGAGACGCCGGGCGTGTTGACCACGGTAATCCCCAGCCTCGAAGCGGCCTCTAGGTCGACGTGATCCGTGCCGGTACCCCAGATCGAGAGCAGCTTTAGCTTGGGCAGCGCCTCAAGCACTGCTGCCGGATATGCGACCGAGGAACGGATGCTGACGACATGCTCGGCATCGCCGATGCGCTCAAGCAGCACCTCAGGCGTCGGAGGCAGCGTGTCGTGGTAGCCGACGTCCGCGCGATACTTGAGCATCTTGAAGGTATTACTGGGGCCCATCACGGGCGGGTAGTCGTCCGGAATGACAATGCGAGGCTTCGACATAAGCCTCCTAGTTTATAGATGTGCGATCCACGAACGCGTGCCGAAATGCCGGCAGGAGAGAGTCGCCGTGCGGCTCGCCGCGGCCAGGGCCGCAGGGAAGTCGCGCTCGCCGCAGGCCCATTCGTAAGCAAACGCGCCATGGAATATATCGCCTGCGCCCAGCGTATCGATGGCGTCAATCTTCTCAACCGGCACGGCTCCCGATCCCGCCGGGCACTCATAAAGGATGGGACGCTCACCCCGCGTGACGGCGCGATAGGCGATGCCGTACTCGGTGAGATAGCTGAAGATCGCCTCCGGCCCGGCAACGCCTGGCGGCGCGAAATCTTCCGAGCAGATGGCGATATCGCAATGCGGCAACAGATCCGTGAAGTAGCTGCGCCAGCTGCCGCCGTCGATCACCACCGGAATGCCCATCGCGCGGGCCCGGCGAACGGTGTCGAGAGCGGAAGCCGCAATGTAGCCGTCGATCAGCACGACATCTGGCCGCAGTTTGTCCAGCATCCTGCCGGCGTTGTCCGGTTGCGGCAGATGGAAGGCGCCCGTGGAAACGGCCAAACGGTCGCCGCCCGGCGAAACGATCACCGAGGCGAAAGCCGGCGGACCCTCATACTCCAGCGCCATGTCGCGCACATCGATCTGCAGTTTGTAGAGGTCGCGGCGAATAATCTCCGCCAACGGATGAGAGCCCAGCACGGTGGCCAACGTCGTCTCGCCTCCGAGCGCTCGGAATGCCACGGCCGCATTGGTCGCTGGGCCGCCGGGAATGAGCGCCCAATCGCGGACTTGCACCTTGACGTTCTGTTCGGGAACGGCAGCTACGGAGAAGACCGAGTCCACCGTCGATATCCCGACAAACAATCCCCGCGGCGGCCTCTGGAGCGACAAGCCCACAGAGTATCAAGCAAAGGCGCTTAGTCCAAAAGCTTCAGCGGTTCTAGCTCCCCCGAAGGGCTACACCCCGCGAAGGTGGGCCAGGCCACCGCGCAAGCGGTTAGCCCAATAGATCGAGGAGCTTGGGACGTTGCCGCGCGGCCACTTGCAGAGCGAACTGCTCGGCAGCGGAGGCGTTCTGCAGGTCGGCGATCGATCGAAGTATGTCGGCTTCTTGATACAGCGAAAGTCGCGTGGAGTTGATGGTATCGAGCTCGGCCAAGTTATCGAGGGTCATCTCCGTCTGGCGCAGCGTGGCGCCGTAGAACGCCTGGGCTTGGCTCACCTGATCGGTTGCTTGTTGGATCCGCCCCACGGACGCCGTGATGGCGGCGCCGTCGTCGGCGTGTAAGGCCTGGATCAGTTCGTGCAGGGCGCCGAAGACGTTAGCGCTGTTCAGACCGCCCACGCGATGCACGCCGCTAAGCCCGGAAGCGAAGCCCGTGCCGCGCCCAAAGTCAATCGCCGTGAAGCGGAAATCCACGTCGCCGTCGACGGTCACTTGGCCCTGCTCGACGCCGAACCGAACCCGCGCGGCGGCTAGTGTGGAGTTCTGCACGACGGCGGCATTGAGGGCGTCGGCGATCTCTTCCGCGGAATACCCACCGGCCGAACCGCCGGATTCGAGGCCGCTGACTACCGACCCGGAACTGGCGGACGTGAAGGAATAAGCGGTACCCGCCGAATCCTCGACGACCAACTTCAGCGCGCCGCCCTCTTCCGCGAAACGCACCTTGCCGGCGAGGTCCGCATTCGCGGCGATCTGGACGTTAAGCAGGCCGGCCAACGCCAGTGCGTCTTCGCCGCCGCCTAAGGGCGCGGTGGTGATGGTTCCGCCGGGCGAGCCGTCATCGGCAACAAACGTGACGGTCACAGTATCCCCCGCGCTCGCGCCAGAGGGCGCCACGGACGCCAGGAAGGGGCCGCGCAGATCCACGCTGATAGTTGCCTCGATGTCACCTTGAAACGAGATGCCGATGCCGGCAGGCAAGCTTTCTGGGGGAAGGATCTGCGTGGCTGTGCGGCCGGAGCCGACGAAGACTTCAGGCGTGAGGAAGATTGCATCGCCTGGCAACGACACTGGCGCAGGCCTGCGGTCGGGGAACGTTAGTTCGCGGTTCGCGGCGTCGCCCTGATAGCGGATTCCATGGGGCGCATCATCGTCGATGACAAATGGCGGCCGGTCGTCCGCCGAACCGCCGAAAACGTAACGCCCGCCGTGGACGGCATTGGCAATCCCGGCGATGTGCCGATAGATGCCCTCGACTTCGGCGGCAATCAATTCGCGTTCCGCCGCATCGTTGACGTCGCTGACGCCCTTGGCCGCCAGTTGCGCTGCGCGATCCAGCGCGGCAGTGGCCTGGAAGATCGAGCCGTCCACTGCGCGTAGTTCGGCACACACGGACTCCAGGTTTTCGCGGAACCGTGTGATCGTTGCGAGTTCCGCGCGAGTACGCACGATTCCCGCCGCGGCAGATGGATCGTCGGAGGGCTTGGTCACGCGCAGGCCGGACGATACCTCTTGCGAGGCGTTGGCAATCTTCGCCGCTGCCGAGCGTAGGTTGAGAATGGTCGTGCGTGATGTACTGAGCGGCGTCGTTCTCATGACCTACCTCACCAAGTTCAGCAAATCGTCAGAGAGCTGATTCACGACTTGAATCACCCGCAGCATGGCCTGATAGCCTTCTTCGAACTGCAGCAGATACACCGCTTCTTCGTTGAGGTCAACGCCGGAAAAATTGTCGCGCAAATTCTCCGCAGCGACGGTGACTTGCTGCTGGGTTTCGAGTCGCGAGTAGGTCTCCGCCGCGGCCCCGCCGAATTGTGCAGTGAGGCGCGCAACGTAGCCGCTGAGCGTCGCGCCTTCGATGAGCTCAGCGTCCGACAGCGCGGCAAGTGCATTGATGTTGTGGTTGCCCCCTGGACTGTTTGGATCGGCAGCGGCGATCTGGATCGGCCGGATATTGCTGATGGACAAAGATCCGGCGACACCCAGTCCGCCCGCGAAACCCGAGCCGCTGAGCCCCGAGGCAAAGCCCGTCGCCGCGGGGTCGATATCAGTGACTGTGTAGTCGAACGGAACATCGCTGTCGAGACGCAGCTCTCCACGTACGGCCGTGAAGCGCACGGCGGCGGCTAGCAGTTCGGGCTCATTAGCGATCTTGGCGTTTAGCGCCGCGGCGATTTCCTCAGCAGACTGGCCACCCAACTCTCCGCCAGGCTCCAGGCCAGTCAAGAAGCCCGTGCTCGAAGCGGTGAAACTGAAACCTTGGCCGGCCTCATCGCCGAGCGTCACTTTCAGCGAACCAGCGGCATCGCTGACGTCAATTAATCCCGCCAGGTGCGGATCGAGGGCGATTTGGTCGTTGATGCGCGTAGCCAATTCCGCCGCCGTCTCGCCTCCTAACAGCGGCGCCGTGGTCACCGTGCGGTCGATGCTGCCGTCGGCGGAAACGAAGCGCAGCGAGAAAGTCTCCGCCGGCGAGGGGATGCCCGGCGGCGTCGTGCCGGCGACAAAGCTCTTGAGCGTGGCGGCGATCGAGACCGTGAATGGTCCGCTGAAATCCACCTGTACTTGCGAGGGCGGGGCAGGCGTGGCCGACCCCGCAGTGCCGGCCGTCCTGCCGACGCCGACCGCCGCTGTCTCGTTGTAGGTGAACAACGCCGCGCCGGGAGCGTCGTTCAGGTCCACGCCTTGAGCTAGCTGCTCGTTTACGGCGTCAGCAAAGCGTTTGGCCAGCCGGTCCATGTTTGCTTGAAGCTCGGGCAGTATGAGATTTCGCGCTTCGAGCGCTCCGCCCAAGCTGCCTCCCGCGCCTTGGATGGAGTCGGTCACATCCTTGCCGTCTGCGTCGAAAACACGAATCGAGCTCACGGAGGCCGAGATCCGCAACGGTCTGACGTCGACGCCCGTGAGCAGCGCCGTCGGCCCCGAAACGACTGCCAACGTGCCGTCCTGCTGGCGCTGCGCGTCGAGGCCGATCAAGCCGCCGAGTTCTTCGAGCGCTTGCTGCGAGCGCGTATCGAGGGCAACGTTCCCGGCCCGAGGGTCGCGCTGGCCTTCGAGAGTCGCGATCTCCTCAAGCAACGTGTTGATGCGCGTTACCGAGTCGCGTATCGAGCCGTCAACGTTGTTCTGGCTAGCCGCCAGTTCGGAACTGATTTGTCGAAAAGCGCCTGCCGCGCTGTCGGCCGCATTCAGCAACTGACTACGCTGCGTGAAGTCTCCGGGATTCGCCGAGAGTTGCGCCGCTGCGGAAAAGAAGGCGTCCAGCACACTGTCGATGCCGCCGTTGCTGTTGAGCCGAAAGACGGGCTCGGTTGTCTGAAAGAACGTGGCGAGTTCGCCTAGTCGGCCCTCTGCCTGTCTCGCCGTGAGCACCTGCAGATCGAGCAATCGGTTGCGCATAGACTCAACACGGGCGAGCTCAACACCCGTGCCGACGCCGTCTGGGTGGACGATCGGCGCCAGCATCGCCCGTTGCCGCGCATAGCCGGGAGTGGCTGCGTTGGCGATGTTCGTTTGCACCGTCTCCAACGCCTGCGAAAAAGTCGCCAAGCTGCGTTGGGCGTTATTCAGCGCTGCGGATAGGCCCGGCATCTTGCTCAGCCTCGCTGGTCCAGTAGCCGTCGCCCGCGGGCGCCGCGAAGTTCCGCGCGGATTCCGGCCAGCGCTCCGTGCACGGCCTCAATGTGCCAGAGCACGCCGCAAAGCTCGGCGAAGCGACGCTGCAGTGCCGGAATCTGCTCCGGCGACGGTGGCGGCAACATAGCAGCGGCGCGTTCCAGACGCGCGCCCAGGGTCATGAAGTCGCCAAAGCGGCCCTCAGTCGCCGCGCGTTGCGCCTCGCTCAACGTGGCGTCGAATTTGTCCCAGGGCGTGACGAGGGAGGGCACGGGATTTCTATGCCTGCGCGTACGGTCCGGGGATTTGCGCCAGCAGAGCGGTATCGGCGATCGCGCTCTGAATCAGCGAATCAGCCACATCAGCGGCGGGCACATCGAAGCCGCCTGACTGGTAGAGCTGCTGCGTCTCCGCCACCTGGGCCACGCGCTCGGCGGAGTCTATTTGCAAGCCGTGCGCAATCTGTTGCGTGAGTGAAGAAATGGAAGCGGTATCTTGACCGGCGCTCGTCCTGCCGCTGCGCTGCGATCGCACATTCTCGGTCTGCTGCGCCTTGTCGATGTGCGCCGATTGCAGATCCGTAGAAGGAGTGAAGTTGTCGATCTTCAAGCTAGTCGCCTCCAGCTCTCCTTATCGGCAACGGGCAATAAAACTTGAGATCTATTTCCTGACGCCCTCCGGAACTACATCGGCCGCCTCACTCCCCACGCCGCGCCGCAAAGAAGCGCTGCAGCGGCGCCACGCACTCCGCCGCCAAGACGCCCTCAACAATCTCGACGCGATGGTTGAGCAGCTCGGAGTCCGCCACTCGGAACTTGCTGCGCACAGCCCCAAAGCGAATATCCCGAGTCCCGAAAATCAACCGCCGGATGCGTGCCGTCACAATCGCCCCGGCGCACATCGCGCAAGGCTCCATGGTGACGTAGAGATCGCAACCGTCCAGCCGATGCGAGCCAACAGAAGCGGCGGCATCGCGCAAGGCGACTACCTCGGCATGAGCAGTGGGATCTTTGGCGGCAATCGGCCGGTTATGCCCGCGGCCAATCACTTCGCCGTCACGCACGATGACCGCTCCAACCGGTACCTCGCCCTCTTGCTCGCCGTCGGCCGCAAGCTCGAGGGCAAGACGCATGAAGTCCTCGTCAGTTCGCGCCACGCCCCATTATGCGGCGCGCTCATCCGTCGGCGGGCGTTCGCGCCACCACGAGGCCAACAGTAACCCGTTGATGTTCATCACCGTTGAGAAGACGATAGGCGCCAAGGCCGCCTCTGCGCTCTTCAGCACCGACAACGCCAATCCCCCGGCCATGCCGCTGTTCGGCATGCCCGCGGCGAAGGCGATCGTCCGCCGATTCTGTCCGCGGATGCCGGCCAGCAGCGCCAGCCAATAGCCGAGCAGCATTCCCAGGACGTTGTGCAGGGCAACGGCCACGACCAACACCGGTCCGGCGGAAAGCAGTTCGTCACGCGAGCTGGCCGCCACAATAGCCAAGAAAAAGCAAAGCGCCGCGATCGAAACAATGGGCGGGAACTTCTGAAAGACCTCCGGCTTGCCGGCCAACAATTCGTTGACGATGAAGCTGACCAGGAAGAGCACGCCGAACAGCACTTGCCCTTGCCAGAGCACGCCGTCGATCCAAGCCTCATCGAGCGGCGTGCCGCCCAACAACTGTGCATAGCCGAACAACACAGCGGCGACCACCCCGAACGCGGCCGTTAGCGGCAAGAACCGGCGTAGAAAACGCCCCACCGTCCGGCGCCGTTGGCTCACCTGGTTAACGATCAGACCGCCTCCAATGGGGACGGCGATCAGGTTAATGATCAGCACCATCATTGCCCAGAAGTCGACCTCCACCACCCGTCCGACAAGATGCTGCATCAGCCACGGCGTCATCATCGGCGCCAGCAGCGTCGAGCAGGCCGTGATCGTCACGGACAATGCCACATTGCCGCGCACCAAGAAGACCATCAGATTGGAAAACGCGCCGCCGGAGCAGCAGCCGACCAACACTAGGCCTGCCGCCACTGCCGCCTCCAAACCGAACACGGCCGCAATCGCCCAGCCGACGATCGGCATGACCGAAAACTGCAAGAGCACCCCGACGAGTACGGCCTTGGGCATACTCAACGCGTTGCCGAAGTCATCGATGCTCAACGTCGCACCGATCGAGAACATGACGATCTGCACCAAATAAAGATTGATGCCGATCAGGTCAACGCCATTCCACGTAGTGAAGTACTGCGGCCAAAGCAATCCGGCGGCGGTGCTGACGCACAAACACAGCGGGAGCGCAAGGGCACGCAGTACCGGATGCATCCTTCGATAGAGCGCTAGCAATGCCAGCCTCCGATCAGGCCCGGTCCGATCCCGGCCAGCATTCCGGGGGCCCACGAACCTGCAAAAACGACGCTAGGCTGGGCGGACCGGTCAGTCATGGAGGCGCTCAAGGCTGTGGTGTTGTGAAGGCGGAATCGTACCACAGCGCCAGATTCCGGGTTAAGATTGCCTCTTTGGATGCCGCTGGCTCGCCTCATCCTCACCTCTGCGGTGCTTGTCCTGGCGCTAAATTGCGGCGGCAATCCGCGGATTTCGCTGCCCCCGCCCATCGACGCGCGTGTGGGATTCGTTGAGACCGGCATGGCTAGCTGGTACGGCAATCCCTATCATGGCCGAAAGACCAGCAACGGTGAAATATATGATATGGAGGAGCTTACGGCGGCACACCTCCAGCTTCCATTTAACACTGTCGTGCGCGTGACCAACCTGGAGACGGAGCAATCCGTCGATGTCCGCATCAATGATCGTGGACCGTTCTCTAAAGACCGCATCATTGATCTTTCGCGTGCCGCGGCCCGCCAGATCGGCATGCTCGGACCGGGAACAGCGATGGTCCGGCTCGAAGTCATGGAGGCCCCTGAGGGGCTCCCCGAGCCCGGGTCACAGGACGATTTAGCGCTCTCGGAAGCGGCTGGTTGCGGTTCCGGACCCTACTACGGCGTCCAGGTCGGTTCTTTTGCCGCCATAGACAATGCCGAGCGCATGGCCGGAAAAATGCGTCTCGCCTATGGCACGGCGGTGATTCTCAGCGCACACCCCAACGACGGTAAACAGGTCTATCGCGTGGTCGTCGGTTCAAGAGCCGCCGGGGACGATTTGGACGAGCTGCGCCGGCGTCTTGCCGATGACGGAATTGACTCGTTTGTGCAGCGCGTTTCTTCCGAAGACGTCGTGAACTGCACATAAAGATTCCGTAAATTCGGGAAATCATTTCTTATTCCGGGCGAATCGCTTGCTAGCATCTTTGCGGAGCAAAGCGACAAATGCCGTCCGACAAGGCCGTCCCGCACCGGGCCAACTTTGGTTTGGTTGGCAACTCCGCGCCGATCCGCCAGCTTCGCGAGACGATCCGTAAGCTCCGCAATAACGGCTCGACCGTGTTGATCAGCGGTGAGAGCGGCTGCGGCAAGGAATTGATCGCCCGGGCCGTCCATGATGTCTCACCGCTAGCGGACAAGATTTTCTTGCCGGTCGATGCCGCTTCGGTCGTCGGTTCGTTGATGGAAAGCGAACTGTTTGGCCACAAAAAAGGCGCTTTTACCGGCGCCACCGAGGACAAGTTGGGCCTAGTCCGCGCCGCTTCAGGCGGCACGCTGTTCCTCGACGAGATCGGCGAGATGACGCT
>CAZYOX010000096.1:0-12502 GCA_964649285.1 uncultured Bryobacterales bacterium
TTATCTTGTGCCTCGTGCAACGCATCGCTCTCTTTATCGCTTGGCTTGTAGCTGTTGGCTGCGGCTCGGCGGCGCCGCCTGAAGAAGCATCCGCCGAACCAGTTCTGCTGATTTCACAAAAGGCCTCCAAGTCCGTCGGCTGGTACACGCTCGACGGCGAATTGCTGGCCGAGGCGGCGGTGAGCGACCACCCGCACGAAATCGTCTTGTCGCCCGACGGCCAGCGGCTGTACGTGACGGACAACGGCGTAATGCAGATTGAGTTCTCGGGCGAAGGCGGCAATAAGATTTCGATCATCGACGTCCCCGGCCGGCAGAAAGTCGGCGAAGTCGACCTGGGCCAGTGGCGTCGTCCGCATGGTATCGCGCTCTGCCCGGATGGAACTCTGCTGGCCACCAGCGAGGCTCCTGATCAGTTGCTGGTCATCGACGCGGCACAACAAAAGATCGTCAGCACCTTCGAAACCGGCGGCGAGACGCCGCACATCGTGCGCTGCAGCGCAGATTCGACCCAGGCCTACGTGTCGAACGCCCGCTCCAGGACCGTCGCGCGAATCGATCTGGAAACCGGCGAGCGGGAACTTCTCGAAACCGGCGACCGGCCCGAGGGTTCTTGTTTGTCCCCCGACTTCGCAACGCTGTACGTCGTCCACCGCGATGCCGACAAGATCGTGGCCATTGATACGGCGGACTGGAGCATCGTGGGCGAGATCGCCACGCTAGGGCAACCCGTGCGATGCGGAGTGAGCGGCGATAACAAAACGATCGCTTACGGCCTATTCGCGGGACAAGCAGTTGGCTTCGCCGATATCTCAACGATGACTGAAGTCAGCAGGATTTCGACAGTCGGCCCAGCAGTTTCTCTGGAGATGGCCGCAGACGGCGAAACGGCGCTGGCCTGCGCGCAGGAGCAAGACACCTGCTACATGCTGTCGATCCCGCAGCGTGCCATCACGAATACGATTCAAGTAAAGGCCGGCTCAGGGCCGGATCCGATGTTGCTGTTGCAACCATGACGACCCTCGCCTGCGAGGAAAAACTGATGAGCGCAATTCGTTGTTTGACCTTTCTCCTTGCCGCTTCGTTCTTGTCGGCGGCGCCATCCGTGGAGCCTGGTTCTCCGCTGCAATGGCAAACGGTCACGTTGACCTTCGATGGGCCGCAAACATCGGAGACGGCGACGCCGAACCCCTTCACCGATTACCGCATGAGCGTGACCTTTTCCAAAGGCGGGGCGGCGCTGACCGCGCAGGGATTTTTCGCGGCCGACGGCGACGCGGCCAACACTTCAGCTGCGGAAGGGAATAAGTGGCGCGTGCGGTTCACTCCGCCCGAGCCGGGCCGCTGGAGTTGGCGCGCTTCGTTTCGCACAGGGACCGATGTTGCCTTGAGCGCCGACCCGGCCGCCGGCAGCGCGGCCGCGTTTGACGGAGAGACCGGAGCGATTGACGTGAGCCCGGCGCCGGCCGACGCGCGCGGCTTCCAGGCAAAGGGTTATCTGCGATACGTCAACGGCCACTATCTGCAGTTCCAAGACGGCGACTACTTCCTAAAAGGGGGCGCGGGTTCGCCTGAGAACTTCCTGGGCTATTTCGAATTCGACGACACCTCCGACACGGCGGCCCACCAAGGCATCGCCTCGGACTCGGGCGGGTTCCTGCATCATTACGAGCCGCACGCGCGCGACTGGCGTCCGGGCGATCCCACCTGGCAAGACGGCAAAGGGAAGAACATCATTGGCGCTCTGAACTATTTGGCGTCAGAGGGCATGAACAGCCTCTACTTTCTGACCTACAACCTCGACGGAGGCGACGGCAAAGACACTTGGATGTGGACCGCGCCGGACATTCGTGACCGGTTCGACGTCTCGAAGCTCGATCAGTGGGAGATCACGTTCTCGCACATGGAGCGGCTCGGCATCCTGATGCACCTGTTCATTCAAGAAACAGAGAACGATGAGGAGCTCGGCGGCAGCCCTAAGCTAAACCGCACCCGCCAACTGTACCTGCGCGAACTCGTCGCTCGTTTCAGCCATCACCTAGCCATTGTTTGGGATTTGGGCGAAGAGAACGATACGCCTAGGGTCGACCGGCTCGATATTTCGCGCTACATCACCAGCTTGGAAGCCGTCGCGCATCCGGTCACCGTGCATACCCACAACATGCGCAGCCGGCGTAGCTATACCGGCATGATCGGCGCTCCCGAGTTCCAAGCCACAGCCATCCAGGGCCGCATGGAAGACGCCAACGCCGAGGCGATCTCGTTGCGTGCGCGCTCAGCCTGGTCCGGCCAACCTTGGGTCATCTTTCACGACGAGCAAGCGCCTGCATCGGTGGGAGCCATGCCCGACTCGGCAGACCCCCTGCACGACAAGCCGCGCAAGCAGGAGCTTTGGGGCAATCTGATGGGCGGCGGGGCCGGCGTCGAGTGGTACTTCGGCTACAACTATCCGCACATGGACCTCAACATGGAAGACTGGCGGTTGCGCGACATCCTGTGGGACCAGACGCGCTTTGCCTTGGAGTTCTTCCGACAACACGTGCCGTATTGGGAAATGTGGCCCGCCAACGATCTCACGACGACTCCGAATGCATACGTTTTCGCCAAGGAGGGCGAGATCTACGTGGTCTACAGTCCTGAGGCCGAAGCTACCGAGATCACGCTGGCCGCGGGCGAGTACTCGTTGCAGTGGTACAACCCACGCACCGGCGGCCTCTTGGTACAAGGCGCCGCTCCCACGATAGCCGTGAGCGACGGCCGGATGCGCGACGAAGCGGCCGTCAGGCTCACCCCGCCCTCGGACCGCGGCAAAGACTGGGTGGCGTTGCTCAAGCGCATCGCGCCCTGAGCGAATCATCTCAGGCGAGCCCAAACCCGGCCTCGCTAACCAGATGACATTCCTCCGCCGTCCGATTACACTGTTGGCGGTCCGGTCGGAGGAGCGTTATGAGATTCACAATCGTTTTCGTCTTGGCCCTAGCCCTGGCGTTGCCGGCGGCGACCCCGGCGCAGACCGCCGGCGGCGTAACCGTTGCCGAGCCGTTTAATCTCGGCACATTCGAAATAGACGGCGCGCCTCACGTCGGCATCGTGCTGCGCAACAGCATCGTCGTTGACCTGAACGCCGCCAACGCTGCCCTAGAGCTCAACCCGGCCTATCCCAAGGTGCCGCCCCCAGCGGACATGCTTGAGTTAATTGGTCGTTACGAATACGGGATGCAGAGGCGTCTCTACGAGATCGTCAACGATCTCGTGGCCGGCGATCGCTTAGCCGGCTCGACGCGCCCCGGCTACATTTACAACCTGGATCAGGTGCGGACCCTGGCGCCGATTCTCTACCCCGGCAAGATACTCAACGCGGCTGTTAATTTCTATAGCCACGTCAACGAATCGGGAACCCCCGAGGAGATCGCCGCCGGCCGCCGGGCCCGCCGTGAGAATCGAGGCGTCCCCTACCTGTTCCTCAAGCCCAGCCGCGGCGCCGTTATCGGCTCGGGCGACACGGTCGTATTGCCCTATGGCCGTGACCGCATCGACTGGGAAGTAGAGTTAGCCACCGTCATCGGACGCACCGCCAAGTACGTTTCGGCCGGCGATGCACAGAACTACATCTTCGGCTACATGGTCTCCATGGACATCTCCGATCGCGGCGGCCGTCCTCCCGGAGGCAATCCGCTGCAGTCCGACTGGTTCGTCGGCAAGGGACACGACACGTTTGCTCCCATGGGCCCCTGGATCGTTCCGAAAGAATTCTACGGTGACCCGATGGAGAAGCTACGCCAGACCCTCAGCGTCGGCGCGGAAAAGATGCAGGAGGCTACCGCCGGGGACATGATCCACTCGCTGTACGAAATCATCGAATACGGCTCGTCGATCATCACCCTCTTCCCTGGCGACGTCATCAACAACGGCACCTCCGGCGGAACCGGACAGGGAACTTCCGTCCGCGGAGAACAGCGCTTCCTGCAACCCGGCTAGGAGATCACGGGAACGATCGACGGCATTGGAACCCTACGCATCCACGTCAAGGGAGAGGAGGCGCCTCCGGGAGGCACGGGAGCGCGTTTGCCGCCCGTAAAATCCTATCGCCCCTGATCGCGAGCGCCGAAACCGGAAGGCTCGCTATCATAGGGCCAAATTGACCGAAAAAGGGGCAGTCGCGGTCTTACCCGTGCCCGCCAAGAGGGAGTCTTTTCAGCTTGGCGGCGTAACAGTCCGGGCGGGTACGCACTCTACCGTCGAAATAGCCGTGCCGCGCCTGTTGAATCGGGCCGAATTGGCGATGTCGGTCAAGGTGGTACACGGCTTAAAACCAGGCCCCGTCCTGCTGCTGTCTGCCGCTCTGCACGGCGATGAGGTCAACGGCGTGGAGATTATTCTGCGTCTGCTCAATCGCATTAGCGCCAAGCGGCTCTCCGGCACCATTCTTGCGATCCCTGTCGTCAATGTCTACGGATTCATCACGAACTCACGCTACTTGCCCGACCGCCGCGACTTGAACCGCAGTTTTCCCGGATCGAGCAGCGGGTCGCTGGCATCGCGGCTAGCTCAGCTGTTCACCGACGAAATCCTCTCGCACGCCACGCACGTCGTCGATCTGCATACCGGCGGTCTGCACCGCTCCAACTTGCCGCAGATTCGCGCCTGCCTCGACGATCCGCGCAACAGACAGCTGGCTGAGGCTTTCGGCGCTCCCGTAGTCATCGACGCTAAGCTCCGAGAGGGTTCCTTGCGCGCTGCCGCCTCCAAACGCCGGATGCCCATGATCGTCTACGAGACGGGGGAAGCTCTGCGACTGGACCGCACGGGAGTGTTGGTGGGCGTTCGCGGCATCCTGGCGGTCATGCACTCCCTGGGAATGATTGAGAAAGCTCCCCCCGCGCCCGCCGGCCCAAGCTTTCGCTCGACGGGCTCTTCCTGGCTGCGGGCGCCCGCCAGCGGATTATTTCGCTCCGACTGTCGTCTCGGCCAACTCGTCCGCACCGGCCAGGCTCTCGGCGTCATCAACGATCCCCTGGGGGACGACAAGGTGCCGGTATTTGCGCCTTGTGACGGCATCGTTATCGGCCGCACGAACATCCCCCTCGTACACCAGGGCGATCCGCTTGCGCACATCGCCTATGCCGATGGTCCGCAACCGCCGGCGATCGAGATGAGCGAGCTGCGCGAGGAACTGGAAGATCTGCGGTGAGCAGCAGGGAGCCCCAGAACAAATTGGAAGTGGGCTGGCGTGAATGGGTATCCCTGCCTGACCTCGGCGTGACCGGAATCAAGGCCAAGATCGATACCGGAGCGCGAACCTCCGCCCTGCACGCCCACCAAGTACGCACCTTTCGCCGTAAGGGCCAACGCTGGGTTCGCTTCCGCATTTGGCCCTTGCAGGGAACCAAGACCCTAGAACTCGCCTGCGAGGCGCCCGTCGTGGAGAAACGGGTAGTCACCGATTCCGGCGGTCACCGCGAGTTGCGTTTCGTGATCCAAACGCGGCTAGCCGTTGGAAATCTGGAGTACCCCATCGAGATGACCATCACCCGCCGGGATACCATGTTATTTCGCATGCTGCTCGGGCGGACGGCCATGAAAGGACGCATTACGGTCAATCCCGGGCGCTCCTACCTCACCGGCAAACAGTTTCAGCCCCGCTTTCGTCAAGTCTTAAAACAGGATAAGTAGATCCATGAAGATCGGTATTCTCTCTCGCCGCGCCAATCTCTACTCGACCAGGCGCTTGGCGGAGGCGGCCAAAGTGCGAGGCCACCAAGTACGCGTCGTCGACACGCTGCGCTGCTACATGGACATCACGACGCACGACCCAGCCGTTCGCTACAAGGGCGAAGAACTGACGGGATACGACGCCGTGATCCCCCGTATCGGAGCGTCCATCACGTTCTACGGAACCGCGGTCGTACGCCAGTTCGAAATGATGGGAGTCTATTCGCTCAACGAGAGCGTTGCCATTTCGCGCTCGCGCGACAAACTGCGGACCCTCCAGCTTCTCTCTCGTAAGGGCATCGGTCTGCCTGTGACGGGGTTCGCGCGTTCGCCCGACGACGTCGACGATCTGCTCAACCTCGTCGGCACCACCAAGGTCGTCATCAAGCTGATTGAGGGGACTCAAGGCATCGGCGTCGTGCTCGCCGAGACTCGCAAGGCCGCGGAAAGCGTGATCGAGGCTTTCATGGGGCTCAACGCCAACATCATCGTGCAGGAGTTTATCGAAGAGTCCGGCGGATCGGATATTCGCTGCTTCGTCGTTGGCGATAAGGTCGTTGCGGCTATGCGGCGGCAAGGCAAGGACGGCGAGTTCCGCTCGAACCTCCATCGTGGCGGCACGGCGCAGCTCGTCAAAATCACCCCCGAAGAGCGCTCCACTGCGGTGCGCGCTGCTAAGATCATGGGCCTTAACGTGGCCGGTGTCGACTTGTTGCGCTCCAATCACGGGGCTGTGGTGATGGAAGTCAACTCATCGCCTGGGCTGGAAGGCATCGAAGCGGCCACCGGCAAGGACATCGCCGGCATGATCATCGAATACGTCGAGAAGAACGCCAAACACGGTAAAACCAAGGTAAGAGGCCGGGGCTAGCGCGGTCCCGCACGCTCCATGCCTCTACGCGGCGCCGAGAACAGTCAGTCAACGGAAAGCCTAGCCGCGCAGTTCCACTGGGCCCTTGCACTGTCGGCGCTCACGGCCTTAGCGGTTGGCCCCCTGGACGCGCTACTGAACCTTCTGACGGTTCCGCTAGGCGACGGGCCGCCTGGGCCGCCCGATCCGACCAGGGCCAATATGACCCTGAGCGCCGGGTTCATCCTTACCGTCTTCTGCTTTGCCGGCCTGCTGACGGCGTTTCTCTCCGTATTGCTGATGTGTCGTCGATGGCCCTGGCCTTTCCAACGCATCACCCTATTTCTGGCGGCCCTGCCCTTCGCCGTGCTGCTCAAGTCAGCGATCGGCAACTTCGGTCTTGCAGAGTTCGGCGGCCCAGCGGCTAGGGCCTGCTATATCGCTGTTGTCGCACTAACGATGGCGGTTTTGGTCTACCTCGGGGCGCGAGGGCCAGGCGTCTATCCGGCCCTGGCGCGGCGAATGGCTTGGTGCTTACCGGCGTTGTCTCTCGCCGCGTTGGCGTTCGTCTTTCAGTGGATGAACCCTCCGTCCCTTGCCGTCAGCGCAGTGGTTTGGGCGTCCATCCTCGCCGCGGCGATCCTGTCCTATCGGTCTGCTTCAGCGATCACTCTGCGCGCCGCGACGGCGATCGCCGTGTGCGGAGTCGTTGTCGCCGGGGGTCTAGGCTTGCTGGCGCTTCCCGCTCGCAGCCGCGGGTCTCAGAGCGTCGCCGGATCCCCAACCGGCGATCGTAACGTCATTCTGATCAGCATCGACACGCTGCGTGCAGACCGCCTCGGCGCCTACGGGGCCAACCCCTCGAAAACGCCCAACATCGACCTGCTAGCGGCAGACGGCATGGTCTTTGAGAATGCCTATTCGCCCGCGCCCTGGACGCTTCCCGGAGTCGCCAGTTTCCTCACCGGCATGAATCCGGTGGCAAGCGGCGCCGATTGCCGCCCGCCTAGCTGCTCGCTCAGCAACAGCGTCGTCACGCTGGCCGAGCATTTTCGCGATGCCGGCTATCGAACCGCCGCCTTTGGCTCAAACTTCAACATCAGCAGACGCAATCTGCTGCAGGGGTTCGGCGAATACCGCTTTGGTCCATTTGAGGTACTGCCGCAATACTCGCCTGGCGCTCTCTTGCTGTGGAGGATCTTGCCCGCTTGGTTCGGCGACGATGACACAAGCCGGAGCATAGCCGACGGCGCAATCGACTGGTTGGAGCGAAACAACAGCGATCGTTTCTTCCTTTGGGTGCACTTTCTCGATCCGCACGTTCCCGATTCCGCGCCCCCGCCCGACCTCGAAACCAATGCGACAGCGAGGCTGATGATGCGCCGCTCGGCCGAACTGCCTTACCTGAACCGCGACGGCAAAGAGTTTCCTCCCGACTGGATCGAGACGATTAAGACGCTCTATGAATTGGAAACGGTCGACGTAGACAAGCAGATCGGACGATTTGTCGATCACCTTAGAGAACTCGATCTCTACGACGACGCCGTCATCTTATTGACCGCCGACCACGGCGAGGAGCTTTGGGATCACGGACGCTACGAACACGGGCATGCTCTCTACGATGAACTGCTGCGCGTGCCGCTGATCGTCAAGGCGCCTTCCGTATTGCCCGGCAAGGCATCTGTGAGGGTCGCCACGATGCAGACGCCCAGAACCGTCGCTGAAGCAGCGGGAATAGAAACGGAAGAAGCCTACTGGGCGCCGTCTCTTCCGCACAGCGCGGACGGCCACGACGGAACCCTGCTCATCGGAGCGACCCTTTACTCCGACCGGCAAGTAGGCGTCATCTTCGGCAAACGCAAGTACATCCGCAATTCCGATGCGGGTTCCGAGCTGCTTTTCGATCTAGCCGCAGACCCGAAGGAGCAGCATCCGTTGACGGATCAACAATCCCTCGATGAGGCCCGGCAACTCCTGGAGGAGCAACTCCAGCGCTCCATGGAACTGCGTACGCTGTTCGGAGACGAAACCCCGCCTCCGGATTCCATCCCGCCGGATCTGCTGCGCTCTTTGGGCTACCTCTAGGCGTCTGCGGTCTAGTCGTAGGACAGCGACTCCAGCGCATCTTGGCGCGAAGCTTTGAGGGCCGGGTAGAGTGCTCCCAAGAGAGCGCCGATCAGCGTGATCACGGTGGCCCGAGGCCACCATCCAGGGACGATCGACGCCTGCATGGTCGCCGGGATCAGCGTATCGATCAGCCATCGTGTCACGAAGCTCAAGGCGATGCCGACCGCTGATCCCAGCAGGCCTAACGCCAATGCTTCTCGCACTAGTATTCCCAAGATGTATCCCTGCGTTGCCCCCAGGGACTTCAAGATACCGATTTCGCGAGTCCTCTCCAGCACCGCCGTGTGCATCGTCAAGAACACCACCAAGAAACCGAACCCGATCGACAGTCCGATGATGACGCTGATAAACACCTGGAATTCCGGTACCGCTGAAGGGGTGAACTGCGAGGCGAATTCCTCCACGGAATATAGTTGGTAGCTGTCTGGGGAAAATCCGGCCGCCTTGAGCTGATCGATCATTTCGAACGTCCGTGACGGATCATCCAGTTGCACATAGATCATCGATATTTTGCCGACCGTGCCGGTCAACTCTTGCACGACGTCGATAGGCAGCATGACTCGGGCCATCTTGCCCGGCTCGACGATGCCCGCTACAGTCCATTCCTTATCCAGCACCTCGACAGAGTCGCCGACGTGAAGTTCATTCTGCCGTGCGTAGAATTCATCCACGAGGATATCTTCTGGAGCCTGGAAAGGCCCCCCCTCGACAAACACGAAGTCAGCCATGCTGTTGTAGGCTTCGTAGTCGACGCCAGTGATCCGATGGATCGCCCCGATCGACTGCATGACCACGCCTGTCGCAATCTTCACGTGAGGTTGCTCGGCGGCGAAGGCGACTAGCTTGTCTGACATCGGCGCATTCGAGAATCCGATCACGTTCGAGCCAGCCGGCAAGATCATGATGTCCGCCCCCGATCCGCGCGCGCGGTTCTGCTGGTCGCCCGTCATGCCGTCAGCAAGTCCTACGATCGTCAACAGCAACGTGACGCCGACGCTGATCGCCAAGGCCGTCAACACGGTTCGCGCCCGTCGATGCCGCAAGTTCCTAGCGATGATGCGATAAACGAGCGGCAGGCCGTTCTTCTTTCCCAGCTTGTCCAATCGGGTTCTCCGTGTTTCTTATCGCGGACGTCGCGCCAACGCCACACGTATGATGCCGGCCAGGTCCGGCCGCGTTTCTACATCATCCCACTCTTCCAACAGTTCCAAAACTCCCGGCAGACTGTCGTAACCCAGTTCCATCGCCAGCAGGCCACCCGGCCGCAACACGCGAGCCGCCGCGGGGACAAGTCCGCGGTAGACATCTAAGCCATCTTCGCCCCCGAACAATGCCAACTCCGGTTCCCAGCTGAGTTCGCGGCTCAGCGAGGGCCGGTCGCGTAGCGCCACGTACGGCGGATTGCTCACAACCACGTCGAAAGATCCGCCATAGAAGGGCTCAGTCAAGTCGCCGAGCCGGAACTCCACCCGCGCCCCCAGCCGTTGTGCGTTGCTCTCCGCGACCTGCAACGCCTGCTCGCTGAGGTCCGTGGCATAGATCTTCCACAAGGGTCGCTCGCACGCTAAAGTCGCGGCGATGCAACCCGACCCGGTCCCGACATCGAGTACGCGGGCGTTCTCGCCACCCTTCTCCAAGACCGCCTCCACCAGCAACTCCGTTTCCGGACGAGGGATTAACACTGCTGGGTTCACTTGGAAATCTCTGCCGAAGAACTCCCGTACGCCCAATAGATGCTGCGTGGGCTCTCCCGCGGCTCGGCGCGCAACCACACTCCGGTAGCGCTCGGCCTCCTGCGGGGACAATTGGCGCTCGGGATGGGCGAACAGATGACTACGATCGCATCCGATCACGAACCCCAGCAAGCTTTCGGCTGTGCGACGCGGCTCCTCGATCGCGGCCTCGGCAAGTCGACGGCGAGCCTCTTCCAGCTGTGCAGCGATCGTTGCCGAAGGTTCGGCGGACACGGTCATCCGGCGACGGGTTCGCCCTTGAGCAACTCGGCCTGGTTGTGCGCCACAAGGGCGTCGATTAGCGGATCAATGCGGCCTTCCATGACCAGATCCAATTGATGGAGCGTGAGCCCAATGCGGTGATCGGTCACCCTCTGCTGCGGAAAGTTGTAGGTGCGGATTTTCTCGCTGCGGTCGCCCGTACCCACCATCGAACGCCGGGCGTCGGCCTCTGCTTCGTGTTGCTTCGCTTGCTCCATCTCCAGCAACCGCGAACGCAACACCAACATCGCCTTCTTACGATTCTTGATCTGCGATTTCCCGTCTTGGCAACTCACGACCAGGCCCGTGGGCAAATGCGTAATGCGGATTGCCGAGTAAGTGGTATTGACCGACTGGCCCCCCGGTCCAGACGAACAGAACGTATCGACGCGAATTTCCGTCGGATCGACTTCCACATCGACCTCTTCCGCTTGCGGCAACACCGCCACGGTCACCGCCGAAGTATGAACGCGCCCCTGCGTTTCCGTTTGCGGCACGCGCTGCACGCGATGCACGCCCGACTCGAACTTCATTCGCGAATAGACCCGATCGCCAGTAATCAACGCGATGATTTCCTTGTAGCCGCCTACTTCCGATTCGCTGCTCGAAAGCACTTCGACCTTCCAGCGATTGACTTCGGAGTAGCGCGCATACATGCGGAAGATTTCCGCCGCGAACAACGTCGCCTCGGATCCGCCAGTGCCGGCGCGAACCTCCAACACGACGCCCTTCTCGTCATTGGGGTCTTTCGGCAGCAACAGGATGCGCAATTCTTCCTCGAGATCCTCCGTGCGCTGACGCTGGCTGTCGGCTTCTTCTTGGGCCAAGGCGACCATGTCAGGATCACCGGACTGTAACAGCTCGTTCGCTTCGTCTAGCGCCTTGTTAGCCTGCTTCCAGGCGCGGTACTTGTTCACGACTTCCGAGATGTCCGACGCGGCCTTAGCAGCCTTCTGGTAGGCGGACTGGTCCTTCATCGTGGCCGGATCGGCCATTTCTTCGGACAACTTGTCGTAGCGTTGCTCGGTTTCTTCGAGCCTATTCACCCATTCCATGGGAAACCTCTGGCGCGCCGTTAAGCGACGACCAACTCTCCGCCCTTTTCTTTCTCCAGTTCCATCGCTCCCGTCAGCGCGCGGATAGAGATCTCGATTTGGGTATCGTCCGGCGGCTTCGTTGTGATCCGTTGCAACCACATGCCCGGCGCGACGAACAGCCGCATCAAACTCTGCTGATGTTGCGCCGCGAAGCGAATCACTTCGTAGCTCAATCCGGCAATCAACGGCAGCAAGATGATGCGCGACAGCAGCATGGGCCCAAATCCCTGCACCGGCACAAAGGCGTATACGATCACCGAGACGATCATCACGACCATCAAGAAGCTCGTGCCGCAACGCGGGTGGTAGGTCACAAAACTCTGCGCGTTTGCCGTGTTGACCGGCTTGCCTGACTCGTAGTTAAAAACGACCTTATGCTCGGCGCCGTGATACTCAAAAACGCGGCGAATATCCTTCATCAACGACAGCGCAAACATAAACGACAGGAAAATCGACAGCCGGATCAGTCCCTCGACCACGCTGAAGCCGATCTGGTTATCCAACTGCGGAATCTGCCCCTGAATCAACTTCGTCGCCGTCAGCGGCAAGAATTTGTAGAGGAAGATCATGAACCCGAACGAAATCAGGATGTTCACGGCCATCATCCACTTCGGCAGTTCCTTCGGTTTGCCCTTCTCGTCCTTCGAGTCTTCTTCTTCGTCCACGGCAAACTGCGCCGAGAAGTTCAGCGCCTTCATGCCCAGGCTCATCGACTGCCAGAG
>CAZYOX010000097.1:0-9274 GCA_964649285.1 uncultured Bryobacterales bacterium
TCCTGGAAACCGCTCCGTGACCGTCGCGGCTCCGAACGGAGTTGTAGCATGCCGTGTCAAGGCAAAGGACCGCGCGCTGAAGCGGCGCGGCTCGGTTGCGCTCGCCACGTGCGGATTTTTGGAGTTCTTGCACGGTCGCGGTTCGGGTGCGGTGTCTTGCCGTTGGTATGCTGGAATTACCGCATGTATCTCAAGATCCTTTCGCACCCGATCTTCATCAATCTGAACTTTCATATGCCAATGATTGTGGATCTATCGCATCCGCTGATCATGCTGGAGGGGGAGAACGGATCGGGCAAATCGACCCTATTGCATTCGATCTACTTGGCGATGCGCGGGGAACAGGTGGAGAGCTACGCCTACAAGCTCGACAAGAAGGGTACGGAGCTAGGCAAGGTGTTGCTGTTCGACGCCGAACAACACAACCCGCGCAACAACCCAGAGCTGTTCAACGACGATCCGCGAATGAAAGAGTTCATTACATCCGCGAGCCATGGCCAGGTCATGCTTTCGCTGTTCCGCGAAACGTTTCCGTCGCTGCCGGATGGATCGGTGTTGCTGCTGGACGAGCCGGAGATGGCGCTGTCGCAGTCGAACCAGCGGCGCATCTTGAAGATGCTCAAAGAGCTGGTCGATCAGAAGAAGTTCCGGATCATCGCCGCAACGCACTCGCCTCATCTACTGGCCTCGGCCGATACTTACGTGATCAATCTAGATAGCCACGTGAATCGCAATATCACGACAGGTCCAATGGGCGTGGAAGACGCCAGCACGATTCAATAGCCCGCCCCGGCGAGGCCATTGGTTTCGCAACCAATTAGAGCTCGCGAACGTGTTTGTTCTTAATCAGGAACAAGACGGCGACGGTTACCAGCGCGATGCCGTATAGCGAGACGGTAAGCGGGGCGCCTTGGGTCTTGGCCAGCGCGCCCGCAGCTAGCGGCCCGAGCGCCATCGAGCCGCGGAAGGCGGTGTTGTAAACGCTCATGATGCGGCCGCGCATGTTCTCGGGGGCGAGCAGTTGCACCAGCGAGTTGACAGACGTGAAGACCGAGAGAACGGAGCCGCCGGTGATGAACAAGAGCACGGCGGCGATGTAAATGTTGCCGGCGAAGCCGAAGGCGCAGGTCGCTAAACCGAGGCTGATTTGCATCAGCAAAGCACGCAAGCCCTTGCGGGGATGGTTGCCGAGCCAGGCGACGGCCAGGGCGCCCACAACGGCGCCGACGCCGAACGTAGCGGCGAGAGTGGCATAGCCTTCAGGTCCGAGGCCGTAGGTGTCACGAGCGAAAACCGGCAGCAAGGTCATGATCGGCACGCCAAGGAAGGCGGTAGCGATGGCCAACAACACCAACGAGAACATCGACTTATTGCCGAATACGAACGTCAGTCCTTCTTTGAGGCTGAGCATGACGCGGGTTTGCGTTTTACTCGGCACGAATGTACACGGGAGCAGCAACAGCGATCCGATGACGGCAAGGAACGAGAGGCCGTTGATAGCGAAGCAGAGTGCCGGGCCAACTGCGGCATAGGCGACTCCGCCGATGCCGCGCCCGACGACTTGCGCCAGGTTGAACTGGATCGACATCAATGCGATGGCATTGGGCAGGTCTTTCTTGTCGACAAGGGAGGGGATGATGGCTTGGTACGCGGGACCGCCGAAGGCCTGACCGATACCGGTACAGAACGCGGCCAGAAGGATGTGCCAAATGGCGATGTGGCCGGTGTAGATCAATACCGCGAGGCTGATCGCGGCCGCCATCTGCACGATCTGCGAGCCGATAAGCAATTTGCGGCGATCCATGCGGTCGGCGGCGACCCCTCCGAACAAGGAAAACAGCAAGATCGGACAGTTCGCCAGAAAAACCGTGAGACCAAGCAGAAATGGGTCGTCCGTTAGCTGATAGACCAACCAACTTTCAGCGACCTGTTGAACGAAGGAGCCCGTTGTGGACGTAAAAGCGCCGGTCCACATCAACCGGAAATTGCGGTAGTGGAACGCCTGGAAAGTGCGGCGCAGGAAGCCCTGCGACGCCTCGGGCGCAACGGTTATCTCTGGCTGCTGCGTTGAGGCGCTCATCCGACCGGGGAGAAGGTTTGGTACCGGCGTAGTGGGCGAGGACGGGTGAGCGTCCCGGCTGATACGGAAGACTTATCTTCTCACAGGCCAGCATCGCATGCCCGCAGACGCTAACTGTATATAATCAGACACTTCCGTACGGCAATTCGACGTTAAAATCGGCGCTCGGCTCGATACGCTCAAGAGGCACTTGATGAATGTAAGAGAAACATCCGCCGGCGAGACTCCGCGCGACACTGGCGGCATCGGCGGACATCCGCGAGGCCTGACGACCCTATTCTTCACCGAGATGTGGGAGCGCCTGAGCTACTACGGCATGCGTTCGTTCTTGGTGCTGTTCATGACGGCCTCAGCGGCAGCCGGAGGGTTAGGCCTGAGCGCGGCTCTTGCGGCAAGGATTTACGGGCTATACACGGCTTCGGTTTACCTGGCGGCGCTGCCGGGCGGCTGGGTAGCAGATCGTATTCTCGGATTGCGGAAAGCCGTCTTATGGGGCGGCATCGCGATCATGGCGGGGCACTTCACCCTGATCATTCACTCGGAGGCGACATTTTACACAGGTCTCGCGCTGATCGTCATCGGCACGGGTCTGCTCAAGCCCAATATCAGCGCGCTAGTCGGCGCGCTCTATGACCGGGACGATCCTCGCAAAGACAGCGGCTACTCGCTGTATTACATGGGCATCAATCTGGGCGCCTTTATCGCCCCGCTCGTATGCGGCACGCTGGCCCAAAAAGTCGGCTGGCACTGGGGATTCGGCGCGGCAGGCGTCGGCATGCTTTTTGGCGTGATCCAGTATACGTTGACTGCCAATCGGCTCGGAAAGGCAGGCCGAGAGCCGGAGAAGGCCACCGAACAGACGGAATCGAGGCTCTCCATGGGCGGCGCGCTGTGGCTGGTCGGCATTGGCTTGATCGTGCTGGCGATGGCTGGAGACCTGCTGTTCGGGATCGAGATGAGCCAGTTGCAGCGGTTCGTCGTTCTCTTAACCGGTTCGTCGATCTTTATCGCGGCGTTGTATGTCGGCGGCAACTTCTCCGCGACAGAAAAGAAACGCGGTTTCAGCGTTTACTTCCTGTTCTTGGTCGCAGCGTTGTTCTGGGCGGGATTCGAGCAAGCGGGCTCGAGCTTGACGCTGTTCGCCGATCGCATGTCTGATAACCAGATCCTCGGCACGGAATTTCCGTCTACTTGGTATCAGTCGCTGAACGCGATTTTCATCGTTATCCTCGCTCCGGTTTTCTCTTGGCTGTGGATCAAGATGGGCGATAAGCAGCCGTCGAGTCCGGCCAAGTTTTCGCTTGGTCTGGTGGGCGTCGGCCTCGGTTTCGTGATTATGGTGCTCGCGGCGCAACGGGCGGCGACGGCCGGTCTGGTCAGCCCCGGCTGGCTGTTCATGACCTACCTGCTGCACACACTGGGCGAGCTTTGCTTAAGCCCGGTGGGATTGAGCGTAATGACGAAGTTGGCCCCGGACAGGATCGTCGGCCAGATCATGGGCGTGTGGTTTCTAGCGGCATCGGTCGGCAGCTTCATCGGCGGCGAGATCGCCGCGCTGTTTGAGACGCTGCCGCTGCCGCAATTGTTTGGAGCGGTAGCTGCCGTCAACCTCGGAGTGGCAGTGTTGGTGATCGCGGCGACGCCTCTGGTCAAGAAACAAATGGGCGGCGTCCGCTAGGGCTATTGCAACAGATCGTCGTCGGAGGGACGGAAGAGCCGCAGATTGATCTCGGCCCCCTCGGGCGCTTCATTGATTTGTCGAGCAAAATGCGCCAGGAAGGAGATGGCGTTGTCGGCGCCGACCGCTTTCATGGCCAGCTTCTTATCGGCCCTCTTGAGACACAGGGGCGGCATGGTGTGAATCAGCTGCCCGGGTTCCAGTCCCCCGCTTTGTTCGTGAAATAACGCCAGAAGCTCCAGCGACAAATAGGAGACAGGGTCTTTATTGGCGGCTTCGAAGAACTCCGCTAGATCGACGCGCAAGCTGCCGGCTTCTCCTGTGTCAGCGCGCAACTTGAATACTTCCGAGTCGCGCAGCAAGAACTGGTTCCCGAGGAAGTCCTGACCGAAGGGGATGTCGTACTTTTTCACCTGCGGGTAGAGGTTCGACAGCGCCATGTCGCCCGAGTGATAGCGAGAAAACGCGTGCCACTCGGGATCATCAACAAAGCCGCGTACGTGCAGGCCGCCGGCATAGGCGACAAAGCCATTCACCTGCCAGAGAACTTCAAACAATTCGCTTGGCAGGCCCTGCAAAACGGAGGGATCTTCGAGCGGCGGGCCTTTGTAGGTGACGCCCTGCAGGGTCATGCTTCTACCCGGATGGCCTGTTGTTGTGCGATTAGAGCCAACTCGGCGGCGCGGAAGGTCCGCTCTTGGGTCATCGCGTTTTCGGTTCGGTTCAAGCAGTCGAGGATGAGCTGGCCGAAGAACGGAAATCCGACGGTGTTGTGCGTCCGTATGCGCTTCTCTTCCTTGCCGTTGACCAGGTAGAGCTGATCGGACTCGGGGTCGCGGGCGACGTCGAGGTATTTGCGCAGTTCGATATAGCCTTCCGTGCCGAGAATGGTGGCGCGCCCGTCTCCCCATGCGCCCAGGCCAGCCGGCGTGAACCAATCGACGCGGAAGTAATTGGTCGCGCCGTTGTCGGCGGTGAGCGTGGCGTCGCCGAAGTCTTCCAACTCAGGGTATTGCTTGTTGTTGTAGTTGGCGACGCGAGACGAAACGAGCGTGGCGTCTTTGGCGCCGGCGAAATGCAAAAATTGCTCGATTTGGTGGCTGCCGATGTCGATCAAGATACCGCCGTAGGACTTGCGCTCAAAAAACCACGCCGGCCGCCCGGCAGCGGCAAGACGATGCGGACCTAAGCCGATCACCTGCAAGACGCGCCCAATCGCGCCTTCGGCGATAAGATTGCCTGCATAAATGGAGCACTCGGTATGCAAACGCTCACTGTAGTACACGTAGAACTTTTGCCCGGTTTCGGCGACTTTGGCGCGTGCCGCGGCTAGTTGCTCGAAGGTGATGAGCGGCGCCTTGTCCACGAAGTAGTCTTTGCCGTGCGACATGACTTCCACGCCTAGCGGACCGCGATCGCAGGGCACGCAGGACGAGGCGATCAGCTTAACGTCGGGATCGTCGAAGACTTCTTGCTTGGAGCGGGCGGCCTTGGCTTGCGGGTGGGCTTCGAGGAAGCGCTTGAGTCGATCGGCATCGTGGTCCCAAGCCCATTTCACTTCGGCGCCGGCCTCGACCAGGCCGTTACACATGCCGTAGATGTGTCCGTGATCCAAGCCCACGGCTGCGATCGGGAAGTCTCCTGGTCCGACCACGGGCTTGGCTTTGCCCTTGGGGGCGTAATTCATTCCGTCAGCTTTTTGCACTTTGATCAATTTTCGCACGGCCGGGATGAGGGGCGAGGAAATGCGGCTTACTCCTGATAGGATGAGCGCTGATGGGCTTGTGGTCTCGCAGGAACGCGCTGGCGGCGAGCCTGTTGCTGTCTGGCTCAGCGATGAAAGGAGCGCAAGGCTCCCGTTTCGATCAAACGCCCGTCGAACTTACGGATGAGCTGACCGGCAGGGCTCTAGAGCGGCTGACGGACTTGAAAGTCCTGTTCCACTTTCCGCACTATCACCACCGCTTTCTCTCGCCGGGTAATCGCTCGCTGATATTGGGAGGCGAAGCCGACGGCACGCGCCAGATCCATTACTACGACCTACGGCGCAATCGGTTAACTCAGTTAACTGGCGGCGACGGGACATTCCCCCACTCGGCCACGATGGATGAGGAGGAGAAGGAGTTCTTCTATCTGCAGGGCGACAGCCTCAACCGCAAATCGTTCAGCGGCCGGGGCCAGCGTCAAGTTTTTCGATGTCCGGGCGGCTGGCGGTTTACCGGACACATGAGCATCTCGGAAGGCTCGCGAACTGCGGCAGTCGTGGAGATCCGCGAGGATGACTATCGCGAAAATCCGGTCGAACAAGTCGCCGCCCGACCGCAGTGCCGGATTCGCATTGTGGACCTCGCCAGCGGAAAGGATCGGGTCGCGGTGAACCAGAAGGCTTGGCTGACACATCCGCAGTTTCGGCCGGGGCGGCGAGCGCTGCTCTACGCGCAGGAGTCCTCCGGCGACGGCGGGACGGAAATTTATTGGTCTAGCCTGGACGGGAAAGGCGCCAAGCCGCTGCGCGCCGCAGGCGGCGGTCACGTGGAGCGCGCTTACTGGACGCTGGGAGGAGGCGAAGCGCGCTTCGTGCACTTCCCTGACGAAACGCTGCGCGGAGCTACTATTCGCAGCGTTGTGCCCGAGACAGGCGAAGAGCGAACCGTGGCTAGATGCTCGGCTTTCGGTTGGCTGCAAGAAAATGCGGACGGGTCAGCCTACGTGGGGGCCAGTAAACGGCCTTCGGGACCAAACATCTACATCCTGTTCCCTGGTCTCGACCGCGAGATTACCATTTGCGAGCACGGGGCGAGCGGCAAACCGTACCCGATCGCCGGAACAGAGGCGCTGGACTACTCGTGCGCTTTCCCTGAGACGGCATTTTCGCGCGATAGCCAGTGGGTTTACTTCGTCAGCGACCGCGAAGGCATGCCGGCCGTGTATCGCATGAAGGTCGAAGATCTGGTCGAATCCACCTGACGACGGCGCGTTCACTGGTAGAATCTCGGCGAAGGTGCCAACGGCGCCGGACTTCGCCCATGTCACTACGAATCTGCCTGCTCATCTCGTTCTTGATCGCTCCGTCGCTGCTCGCCGACGAGGGCATGTGGACCTACAACCGGCTGCCGCTAGAGCAACTGAAAGCGGATCATCAGTTCGAGCCCTCGGCTGAGTTGCTGACGCGCATGCAGAAGGGTTCCGTGCGGCTCAACAATGGCGGCTCGGGATCTTTCGTTTCTCCCAACGGTTTGGTGATGACCAATCACCATGTCGCCTCAGACTGCATACGCAAGGTGAGTTCGGAAAAGAAGGACTACATCGCGGACGGCTTCTACGCAGCGACGCGAGCGCAAGAACTAAAGTGTCCTGACCTGGAGTTGAACGTGTTGATGGAAATCGAGACGGTCACCGATCAAGTCAACCGTAACGTCAACGCCGACATGGACGACGCGGCCAAGCGAGAGGCCCAACAGGCGGCGATCGCGCGGATCCAGAGGGACTGCCGCGACTCGACGCTGATGCGTTGCGATGTGGTCAGCCTCTATGCCGGCGGCATTTTCGATCTGTACAAGTACAAACGCTACACGGACATCAGGCTGGTTTTTGCGCCGGAGTTTCAGGCGGCCTTCTTCGGCGGCGATCCGGATAACTTCACGTTCCCCCGTTACTGCTTGGACGTCTCGTTCTTGCGCGTGTATGACGACGGACGGCCGATCGTCTCGCCGGCCGTGTTGCCCTGGGACACCACGGGCGCGGAAGAGCAAGAATTCGTCATCGTCTCGGGGCATCCGGGATCCACGCAGCGGTTGTTAACCGAAGCGCAACTGCAGTACGACCGGGATCGGAGCATGCCCTTCATGCTGGACTTTCTGACGCGCATGAGAGACGCCCTCGAAGCGTACGGGGCGGGAGGCGGCGAGGCGGCGCGGTTGTCGCGCGACGAACTTTTCCGCGTCAACAACTCCATCAAGGCCTACACGGGCATGCTCGGCGGTTTGCGCAATCGTGAGCTATTTGCCAAGAAGTCAGCAGAAGAGAAAAAGCTGCGCGAAGCAGTCGCCGCCGATCCCGAACAACAAGCGAAATACGGGAATGCCTGGCAGGCGATAGCAGCCGCGCAAAGCGTCAAGAACGAAATCTACGAGGAGTATCGGCTGCTCGAAGGCCTCGGCCTATATTCGCGCTACATCACTTTCGCGCGGCACTTGACGCGGCTTTCGACGGAGTTGAGCAAGCCCGACGCCGAACGGCTTGAGGAGTACCAGAGCGCCGGTTTGGAGTCTCTCTATCAACAGCTCTATTCGACGGCTCCGGTCTATCCGGAGGTGGAGGTCGTCAAACTGGCCGAGAGCTTGTCGTTCTTGCGCGACCGCTTGAGCCCCAACCATTCCATCGTTAAGCGGCTCTTGGACGGCAAGACGCCGGAGCAGGTCGCCCGCGAGGTGGTTAGCGGGACGCAGCTGGGAGACCCGGAGTTCCGCAAGCAGCTTGGCGCCGATAACGCCGCGGCGGCCAAGAACTCGGATGATCCGATGATGGTTTTCTACCGTTTGGCCGATGAGCGAGCGCGAGAGGTTCGCGAGCGCTATGAGAACGAAGTAGAAGCCGTGGAACGGGCCAACGGCACTCTGCTCGCTCAGGCGCGATTTGCGGCGATGGGCGCCGACGTCTATCCGGATGCGACCTTTACGTTGCGCCTGGCGTTTGGAATCGTGAAGGCTTACCTGAGCAATGACCGCAAGCGAGTCGCGCCGTTTACGACGATCGGCGGGCTGTTTGAGAAATATACCGGCGAAGATCCTTACGAATTGCCGAAGCGGATCATCGATGCCAAGGCGCGATTGGACGCGGCCACGCCCTACAACTTGGTCTCGACGAATGACATCACCGGCGGCAACTCGGGCAGTCCATTGCTCGACCATGAGGGCCGTGTCGTCGGATTGATTTTCGACGGCAACATTCAGTCGCTGTCCAATGATTTTCAATACTCGGAAACGCAGGCCCGCGCGGTTAGCGTCGATGTACGCGGAATGTTGGAAATGTTGCGCGACGCCTATCGTGCACGGACGCTGGTCAACGAATTGACCGCCGCCGGCAAGCAGTAGGCGGTTTAGAACAGCTTGGTCAGATCGGCGAAGCGCTCCACCACATGGAAGCGTTCGGAAGGCTCGGGCAGGTCAGTAACTTCGAGCGACCAGGTGTACCGATGGGGCACGAAGACCGCGCGCAGCCCGGCCTCCAGCGCGGGATGAATGTCGGACTTCGGACTGTTGCCGACCATCCAGGTGCGCTCAAGCGTCATGTCGAAACGCTCGACGATGCCGCGATAGGCAGCGGCGTCTTTCTCGCGAACGACCTCTACGCCGTGGAAGTAAGAGCCTAGCGCCGAACGCTCGAACTTGAGCAGTTGTTCCTCGGTGTGGCCCTTGGTGCACAGCGTTAGGTGGTGTCGCGTAGAGAGGTATTCGAGCGTATCGCGAACGCCGGCGATCACGTCGATCGGATGGTGCATGATGCGCTCGGCGATC
>CAZYOX010000097.1:9284-12420 GCA_964649285.1 uncultured Bryobacterales bacterium
GCATGAGGTTGTCTAAATCGTGGTCCGCGTAGGAGCGCTCGGCGAGCCGCTCGAAGCACTGCAACAGGTTGCGGCCAAAACTCTTGGAGCCGTAACCGTGCTGGGCGATATTGTCGAGTTCGATTTGATCGAGTACTTCGCGTACCTCGCCGGGCGATAGCCGCGAATGGGCAAGAAATTCGACGAATTCGTCGAAGGCGCGCTCAAAGTAGACGTTGTTTTCCCACAACGTGTCGTCGGCGTCGATGAGCAGATACTGCGCTTCCATCGGAGTTGCGCCGAGGCGTGGCGCTCCGATTATCAATAGCGCATCTTGATGGATGGGTCGAGGCGGAACGGAATGCGAATGAGGCTTTCGACGGCGATGGCTTTGCCGTTTTTCATCGCCGCGCGAAACTCCCACTTCTCCAGGGCCTCCCTCGCGGCCGCGTCTAGCCTCTCGTCGACGCCGCGGATTAAGCGAAGCTTCGAGAGGACGCCGTCCTCGGAGATCACGGCGTAAAAAACCACGATGCCTTGCACTTGTTCCCGCTCGGCACTGGCGACGTACTTGGGATCGACTTTGATGACTGGGAACGGAGGCGTTAGGTCGTTGTGCGTTGAGGCAAGGCGTCGCTCCATATCAGCGTCCGACTCACCCTCGACAGCCTCAACAAGTTCGGCGAATTGCAGCACCCAATCGCCGCGGTAGCTGGTGACGTTGGGCATGTTGACGGCCATGGTGTAGACCGGGCGACCGACAAAAGGGTTGTCTATGTCGATCGGCTTCTCGTTGTAAACGATATCGAGGTTGGGAGACGGCGCTTGACCGTCGCGAATGGAATTGCGGCGCGTCAGCGAGGCGAGCAAGTCATCTCCGGCGCCGGCGGTCTGAGAGTTCGTACGCGAAGGCCCATCGATGGCCAGGTTGGGCACCCGCACAGGCGCTCCGGCTCCGGTGGCGCCGCGCCCTTCGCCCGTTTCGGGGCCAGCGGTAAAGGCGCCGCGGCGGGAACCGGCAGGCAGAGTCTCAGGCAAACGGTCCGCAGGGTTAACCCCGACGGCGACGAGGTTGACATCGCCGCCCGTTCCGCTGGGCGGGGGTGCAGCGGGCCCATCGATGGCCGAGCCGAAAGGCACGCCTGCAGTGGGCGCGGTTGGGCCGGCGATCGCGGGAGCAGCGCCGCCTGCAACTTCGCCAAGCGCTCGCGCGGGGGGCGCTGCCGCTTGCCGAGCGCCGTCCGCCTCTTGATAGCGAAGGCGCGCAAGCTTCTGGAATTGAGCGACGTCGATGCCCGAACCGCCGGAGGCCTTGGCCAGCTGCTCGATCTGCGCGGGCTGTCCGCCGACGGCATCGGCCAGTGCCCGCTTTTCCGGAGCGCTTCTCGCTTCAGCGCCGCGGCCCGCCTGATAACGCAAGCGAGCAAGCTCCTGAAATTGCGCCGTGTCGAGCGCTACGCCGGAAGGCACAGGCTCCGTCGAGAGCGCAGGGGCGGCGGAGTCGAGGGCTGTCCGTTGGGGGGCTGTTTTGGGCCGCTCCTCGCCGCTCTGATAGCGCAGGCGAGACAGCTGCTGCAATTGGGCCACATCAACCGCGACCTCGCCCTGAGCCCGGATGTCTGGGGCGACGTCGCTACGCAAAGCCTCCCTGGTCGGGTTCGCACGCTCCAACTGCTTGGCTTGATAGCGCAGCCGCGCTAGTTGCTGGAACTGCGCCGCATCGAGCGGAGAAGTTTGCGCTTGGACTTCGAGCGCAAGGATCTCCGCTTCGAGCGCTTGCTGCTGGGGCGTCTGCCGCTGCTCTTGCTGCTGCTGATAGCGCAGCCGGGCGATCTGCTGGAGTTCCGCAACGCTCAGTTCGGTCTGGACGGCGGTTTCGATCTTGGGCGGTTCGAGAACCGGCAGCCCTTCCGTGGAAGGGGCGACCAGCGTGGGCAGGGCCGACTGGAAACGCGGCCTCTCCACTTCGGGCGCTTTCCAAGAGATGATATTCGGAAGCTGGACGTCGGCCGGCGATTCGATTTCCGGCGCGTCGGAGCGCACCATGCTTTGCAAGCTTTCGGGAGCGGGATCGCTGGCGGTGACCCGCTGAGGCAACTCAAAGCGCGCCTGTTCCGGCTCGGATACTTGCGGCGGCGTCGGCTGCTCTTCGGGGGCTATGGCGGGCAATTCTTGCCGCGGCTCATACCAAACAAGCTTGTGCGCATCGGGGTCGAGGAATTCCGCGAGCCTAGGCTCGGGGAAAGAGCGGGCGATCGGACGCGGGTTCACGTTCCACGCCAAGGCCACGACGGCGGTGTGAATTGTCAGCGAAAGGAAGAACGACCTCGCGGCGCCGGGACGCTGGAGGCTCCAATTGCTGAACTCAAACCCTTGGGCGGTGTTGCCCATGGAACCATTATCAGGGCCGTTGTCCGATACCGGAAGCCACAGACTGCAAAAGTGGCTCGCCGTTAGGGCAAATGCCTGAGGTTCGAAGACTATTCCATTGCTGAACCCAAGTCTCAGCCCCGTCGCGTTCTTGCTTACATGCGCAATTTCTTGGGAATCGCCGTGTGTTTGATGGCGGCGGCCTCCGCTGCCTCCGGCCAACGAATATCCGTCGGAATCGTTGGCGGAGCGCCGCTTACCGCGAACTTTCCGGTTACCGAGCGCCTGGGGGCAGGCGATGAGTTTAATCTCCCTTTTAGCTTTCGGCACACGAGCGGGCCGCGGAGCCTTATCTTTGGGGCTCTGCTGGAAGGCCGGCTCAGCGAAGATTTCTCGGTCGAGGCCAACGTATTGCATCGGCCGTTGAAGACCACACGGATCTACACCGAATTCCATCCCGACGGCTCCACTGTTTCCACGAAAGACACCGTTACTGCCGTTCGAACCTGGGAGTTCCCGGTGCTGCTGAAGTACACACTGCCCGAATCGCGGTTCAGCGGATCTTGGCGACCGTTTCTCACGGTAGGACCGTCACTCCGAACACAGGAGGATGCCACTGGCGTAGAACCCTCGCGATTGGGGTTTACGGCGGGCGTTGGAGCTGCAGTCCATCTTGGCCGGTTCCGTCTCGCGCCGACCCTGCGCTACACCCGATGGGCCCGCGAGAATATCTCGCCGCGGTACGCGACAAAGCCCGACCAGATCGAATTGCTAGCTAGCTTCGCGT
>CAZYOX010000098.1:0-6046 GCA_964649285.1 uncultured Bryobacterales bacterium
GTAGTAGGTGCCTTCTCCCAAGTTTGGATTAGGCCGGATGCCTGTCACGCGATCGGGCCAGTTGAACCCGCGCCCGAGGCGGAACTTAACTCCGCGGTTGCCGACAAAGGCCGACTCCACCATCAAGGAAGGCGTGAGAGCACGCTGCACTCCGAGATAGAACTGCATCGTATACGGAGACTGGATCTCCGGGTCGAACACGCTGCTGGCGTAGGTGATGCCGGTGTCACCGAGCTGAGCACGAACATCGTCGTTGTAACTGGGGAACTGAAGCCCTCGGCTGATGGCGTCAGCCTGGCTAAAGATGATGCGGCGCGGCAGTGTCGGCGACTCCGACGTTGCACGGTTGAATTCATCCAACGGTAAAGGGCTGAACATCACGCCCCAGCCGCCACGCAGTACCGTATTGCCGGAACCGGGGCTATAACTGAAGCCGATGCGGGGGCCCAAGTTCGCCCAGCCGTCGCTCTCGTAGGGATCTTCCGGATCGCGGAACGGTCCGAAGTTGAACTGAGAGTCGAGCAGCCCGTCGAGGTTATAGAGGGCGGCCGGCGCATTCGGATCGGTGGCCGTGGCGAACCACTTGGAGAAGTAGTCGTAACGGATTCCGATGTTTAAGACCAAATCCTGGCGGATGCGCCAGTCATCCTGAGCGAAAAAGCCAAACTCGGATGCGCTGCCTTCGTAGCGGTTATTTCCGAACGTCGTCTGAACGCGGCTCGGGATGTTCGCCAAGAAGTCTGCTTTGTTGGCGTAACGAATCTGGTTGTTTTCGATGTTGAAGCGGCCCGTCGTGCGGTTGTTGTAGATGCCGCCGAATTTCAACGAGTGCGTACCGGTATGGCGCGCGTACTTCTGTTCGATACTCCAGACGGGGCCGAAGTTGTTGATGATCTCCGCGCCGCCGCCGTTGCCAAACAGACCGTCCACCTGAATGGAGGGAGTCCGGCGTCCGCCCAGAACGTCTTCCGGAGTGTCTTGCCGGAGTCCGATGTTCCAGAATCCGTCCGTGCGCTCCGAGTTGTTGTAGTTGTAGCCGAATCGCGATTCCGAGGTCCAGGCTGCACCGCCGGTGGTGTAGCTCGCCGTCACGCGCTCCTGCTCGCCAAAGAACTCCCGAGTGTTGCCGATTTGGGTGCGCCCGTTCAGCGTGATCTGATAGGGACGACCTCGCACGTAAGTCAGGGCCAGGTTTCCGCTGTTTCCGATGCGGTTGTCGCTCTTGATGACGGCGTGGTTATCCTTCTTGGATTCGGCCCCCGAACCCAGGAAGCGTCCGGTGTCGGCGTCCGCGGCGTGCGGTTGATTCGGCAGGTGCAAGGTGTCCAGGAAAATCGCATAGATGGGATCGGCGGCGATCGCTTCGTCACGCAGCTTTTGCGTCGGAACATCACCTTGGAGGATGGCGAATGAGGACTCCCGGTATCCTTCGTAAGTGCCGAAAATGAAGTTCCGGTCCTTGCGGATCGGGCCGCCGACGGAAGCGCCGAACTGGTTGAACGTAAACGGCGGCTTCACGCGCAAACGCCGGTCGGCGGCGTTGAGATTCTCCGCCTTAAAGGTCTCGAAAAACGTGCCATGCCAGTCGTTGGTTCCTGACTTGGCGATGAGGTTGACGTTACCGCTTAACTGGTGCCCGTACTCCGCCGGGGTCACGCCCTTGGTGGTCTGCACCTCTTGAATGGCCTCGATGCTCATCACGTGGATGTAGTTGAAGTTGTTCTTCAACGCCGTTCCCGGATTTTCGGGATTCGAGGAGGCGTCGGTGCCGTCCACGGTGATCTTCAGGCCGCTGCGGCCAAGACCATTCATGCGCACGCCGCCGTCAGCGGTGGTTTGAATGCCGGTTCCGAGGGTCAACACGTTCTGAAAGCTGCGCTGAGCCATGGGCAGTTCCGTGACCTCGCGACTGCTTAAGCTTTCCCGTTGCTCGGCGGCGACCGTATTGAGTTGCTGGATCTCGCCGGCGACCTCAATGGTCTCGGTGACGTCGCCGACTTCGAGGGTGTAGGCCTGGCGGACGCGCTGCGCCGCGGCCAGTTCGATCCCTGTACTGCTGAACGCTTTGAATCCCGGAGCTTCAATCCGGAGCGAATACGAGCCGATCCTCAGAAAGTCAAAAGTGAACTCCCCGTTTTGATCGGTCGTCTTTGTCAGCTGAGCGGCCGTTCCTTCGTGGGTCAGCGTGACGTCCACGCCTGGGATCACAGCCCCGCTGGCGTCCTGCACGATACCGTAGAACGTCGCTGTCGTTACCTGCGACCAAGCCGGCCGCACCCCAACAGACGCCAAGATGCCCAGCGCGAAGCATAGAGCGAACTTGGTCTTTAGCAAATTTCTCATAAACACCCCTTAACCCTTCATGCGAGAACTCTCCGTGGCGCCCATCCCCAAAGGCAACACCACACGGATACTTGTACCGGTACACTCTGCGACAAGAGCGTCACAAAATTAAGTCCATAACGGCTCTGGGACGGTCCGAACCTCTCGCAACCTATTGTTGACACAAGGCTTACTTTTCATCAAACTATCGGCAAGCTCGCGGAGCCCCAGCGACCTTCCGCTGGATCGGGAGATCCTCACGGCGCCTGGACGGCTGCCCCAATTTTCATACCGTTCGGGAACACACAGTTCGTGGCGACTTCGAAGAGGGCCTTGGAAAGCCGTGTGTTATACTTGACCCGCAGTTTGCGGAAGGCCAGAACACTCGCTAGATGGCCCGCGCTTGGGGGGAACTCTGAGTAGTCTTGAAGTTGCGGACGTCTCCACAGATGAGGTCAATGCGGAACTCGACCGGATCTGCAGTAGTCCAAGTTTTACCCGGTCGGAACGCTCCCAGCAGTTCCTCAGGTATGTTTGTGATCTAACGCTGCGAGGCGAAGCGTCACGGATCAATCAATACCTCATTGGCTCTGAAGTCTTCCAACGGGGGGCCGACTACTCGACAAGCGAAGACTCCGTTGTGCGCCGCCAGGCGCACGTGTTGCGCCAGAAGCTCATTGCCTACTATGCCCGCGAGGGCAGCGATAGCCCCCTCCGGATCGAACTGCCGGTAGGCCAGTACGTCCCGGTCTTTCATCGCACGGCCGCAGCGGCAGAAGCGCTAGAGTCCGCGCCGCAACCCCAGCGGCTGCGTCCAGCCGTATTGCCTTGGCTGCTGGCGATTGCGTTGGGCGTCGTCGGCTGGGTGGCGGGACGAAGTACAGTCGAGGCCCCTGCCCCGCTCTCTCCGGCTGCCGCCGCTATATGGGGACCCTGGCTTGAGGACCCCACCGGTCTGGTGATCTGCGTCAGCAATCCGATGACGGCCATGGTGAAGTATCAGGAGACGGCCGTCACTCCAGACTTGGCCTCGGTCCGACTTGCTCCGACCGAGGCCGAAGAGATGGCCTTTCGCAGGACCTTCGACCTCTCCCCCGGAGGGTATGTGTACGTCGTGCCCAGCCGGGCCAACACGAAGGTCGGAGACGCTCTGGCCGCAGCCATGTTGGCGACCTTTTTTACGAAGGCCTCCCTCCCTGTTCGAGCGACCCAGAGCCGCCTCATCAGCGGGGAAGATTTGCGCAGACAGAACTTCGTCATGTTGGGACACAACCAAGCCAATGCCTGGATCAACCCCCTGCTGATCGACCGACCATTCCGCTTGGGCGAGACAGAGGGCCAACGGCTGCGCTACATCGAAAATACGTCGCCTGCCGAGGGCGAGAAGAGTCTATACGAGGTCGAGGAACCGGATGCCGAAGACGAATCGACGCGTGAGTACGCCCTGATCTCCATGATTCCTGGGTTGGACAGTAGACGAAAGTTGCTGCTCATCAATGGCTTGAACACTCAGGCGACACTTATGGCGACCGAGCTTCTCACCACGCCCGTCGCGTTGGAAAAGCTATACGACAGGCTGAAGGCGGCGGCCCCATCGCACGAGGGCCCATGGCATTTTCAAGCCATCATTCGGACCGATGTCCGAGATAAAGTGGCGATCTCGGAGCCCGAGATTATTGCCGTACGGGTATTTTGATCAGCGGACCTTTCACTGACCACCCTGCCGGATTGCGGACCGCCAGCTGAAGCTTGGCGGCTCGGGTCGATTGCCTCGGCTTGCCGTTACTCGACGGCGCCCAATCGCAGCAGCAGTTCTTCCGTGGGCGAGTTCGTTCCGCCGTCGGGCGAGTCATCCGACGACCGCCTACTGCGGCTTGTCGACTCCCTCAGCACAGCGAGCGGGGTTTGGTCGAGCGCATTCCGTAGATTCACGTCGGCGTCGTGATCCGCCAGGAATTGAATCACCGAGTCATAACGGTTCGCCGCTGCGCCGTGCAGCGCGGCGTTGCCCTCGCCGTTGGTCCGATTGACGTTGCCATCGGCCGCAACCGCCGCCTTGACGGCAGCGAGGATCTGCTCCTCGGTTTCGGGTTGGCCGCCCACGTCGATCGGGGCGATGCCTAAACGGTTTCTGCCGCGCCGAATGTCCAAGCCGGCGGCTTCCATGAGCGCGCTGGTTCCGTCCGGCATTGTCAGCATCGGATCGGCGCTGCCCTGAATCAGTATTCGCATGGCATCGGCATTGACGAGTCTAGCTGCCAACAGATACGGAGTAATGCCGATCAGCGTATTGGGCAGGTTGTAGTCCGTGGTCTGCCGGCGCATCGGCGTTCCCTTGGTCATGCGGATGTTGGGATCGGCGCCATGCTCTAGCAGCGCTTGCACCAAATCGAGCTCGCTCCTCAGCACGGCCGCGTGCAGGGCAGTGTAGCCGATGCCCATCGCATTTGGGTCCGCGCCCTGGGCCAACAGCAACTCGCCGACGTCGCCGTGGCCGCTGTGGGCTGCCAAGACCAAAGCGCTGGTTCCGTCCGGCAACTCATCGTTCGGGTCCGCGCCGGCAGCCAGCAGCAGTCTCGCGGATGCAACATCGCCGGAGCGCGCGGCAAACAGCAGCGGCGTACTGCCGCCCCGTATCACGTCATAATTCAACGCTTCCCTTCCCGCCCGCTGCGTCTCTTCACCGACAACCGTTTGCGTGTAGGAGAGGGAGCGAGCCCGGAAATCGGCGCCGGCTTTCAGCAGGATTTCGACGACATCGGAATGGCCTTGCGCCGCCGCCCACATCAAAGCGCTCTGCTTGTGCCCGGACTCCCGCGCGTTGACGTCCGCGCCATGCGCCAACAGCGCCTTCGCGGATTCCGCGTCCCCGGTGTGCGCGCAAGTCATCAGCACGGTTTCGCCGTTTAGCAGCTTTGCGTTCGCATCGGCCCCCGCCTTGAGCAGCAATTCAACCATCGGCGCGCTGCGGTTCATACAGGCGAGATGGAGCGGCGACGCGCCGTTGTCATTGACGACGCTTGCTTGAGCGCCGGCATCAATCAACATGGCCGCCAGAGTGAGATTGTTCTTCCGCGCGGCCCAATGGAGCGCGACGGCCCCGTCGCCTTGAGCGGCGTTGACGTCTATACCCTGCTCGATCAACTCGCGGGCTGAGGCGGCGTCTCCGTTCCGCACAGCTTGGATCAGCCGCAGATCGTTCGCTGCGCCCCAGCCAAGGACGGCGCCGGCGGCGAGCAGGCAGAAAGCCAGGGCGAATCGATGAAAGACGCGAAGCATGCCAACACGCCGCCTAGAGCGAAAGCAAACTGGGCTCGACTCGGGACGTGCTGTCGCCGATCTTATCGACGTGGACGCCCATTTGCTCCATCAGGGTCAGATGCAAATTGCTCAAGTCCTCTTCGCCGAAGGCGATATGCCGACCGCCCTTGAGATTCCCGGCCCCGCCGCCGGCCAAGACAAGGGGCAAGTTAATCGGAGAGTGGCTGTTACTGTCGGCCATGCCCGCGCCATAGAGCAGCGTGACGTGGTCAAGCAGCGTACCCTCGCCGTCCGGCGTCGCCTTGAGCCGGTCCAGCAGGTACGCAAACATCTCCATGTGATAGGCGTTGATCTTAGCGATCTTGGCGAGTTTTTCAGGCTCCTGTTGATGATGAGAAATCGGGTGGTGAGCGTCGGGAACGCCGATCTGGTTGTACGTCAGATTGCTGGCTTCGGCAGCCAT
>CAZYOX010000098.1:6056-12319 GCA_964649285.1 uncultured Bryobacterales bacterium
GGCCCAGCATGAAGGTGACGACCCGAGTGAGATCGCACTGGTAGGCGAGCACCTGCAAATCGAACATCAGTTTGAGGTGCGTTTCCCAGTCGCTAGGCACGCCGACCGGCTGCTCCACCAGCGGCATCTCTTGGTCGCTCTGCGCCTCGGCGATCTGTATGCGGCGTTCCACGTCGCGGACTGCTTCAAGGTATTCGCTCAGCTTGACTTGATCGGCGCTCGGCAACGCGCCCTGCAACTGCCGCACTTCTTCAGCCACGGAGTCGAGAATGCTTTGTTGCTGACGGAACCTTCCGATGCGCTCCTTGGGATCCGTGCTGCTGCTGTCTCCAAACAGCCGCCGGAAAACAACCCGCGGATTGTTCTCCATCGGCAAGGGCGTATTGGCGCTCCTCCAGCACAGCGTGTTCGTGTAGGCGCAAGCGAAGCCCGTGTCACACGCGCCGCTCGTGTCGGCGGACTCCATCGCCAACTCGAGGGAAGCAACCTGCGTATGCTTGGCGAATTCCTTCGCCAGGATCTGATCCATCGAGATGCCTGCATCGAGCCAGGTTTCACTCTGCGGCGGAGACACGTCCGTCAAGAAGCGCGTTGACGCCTTGGCATGCGCGCCGCCAGGCCGGCCCGGAGTCGGGATACAGTTCAAGCCGCTCAGCACGAGAACCTGGTCGCGGAACGGCGTCAACGGCTTCAACGTCGGCGTCATCTCATAGTTCGGACCGTCGGTCGTCGGCAAATACTGCTGCATGATCATGCCGTTGGGCACGTAGACGCAGCCGAAGCGATTCGTCGGCTTGGCGGCGGTTTTCGTCGTCGCCGAAAAAGCGGGGACCATACTGTCGAGCAGCGGCAAGCCAAGTGTGACGCCAAGTCCTCTCAGAATGGTCCGGCGCTGGATAGATTTCTTGAAGGCAAACATGATCGTTGACTCCTTACTGCTGCGTGCTTCGTGCCAACTGCTGGGCGCCTTCGTCTGCGACCGAGCCCATGCGGAACGGCGTACTCTTCACAATCCCAAGAATGATCGCGGACCAGCGGTAATCGCTCAGGGCCGCATCGCGAACAATTTGGCGAACCGCGGGCAGATCGTTGTAGTCGATGCCGCGTCCGATGGCGTACCCCAAAAGCTTTTCCGTGAGGGTACGCACAAAGTCCTCTTCCTGCTCGCTTAGCAACTTGCGGAGCCCTGCGGCCCCGGTGAAGGTCGCGCCGCTGGGCAGCGACGAGCTGGCATCGATGGGCACTCCATCGCTCTCGTTGCGCCACTTCCCAAGCGCATCGAAGTTTTCGAGAGCGAAGCCTAGCGGATCCATGCGCTGGTGGCAGGAGGCGCATACGGGGTTCTCGCGGTGGCGCTCCATGCGCTCGCGCAGCGAACGCGGCTGACCGGCGGCGCCGGCCTCTTCCAGCGCCGGAACATTGGGCGGAGGCGCCGGGGGCGGCGCGCCCAGGATGTTCGCCAACAGCCACTTACCGCGCATCACCACGGAAGTCCGCGTCGGGTAGGAAGTAACGCTAAGCACGCTTGCGTTGGTCAGGAGGCCGCCTCTCACGCCGTCGTCGAAAGTCACCCGGCGAAAATGATTCCCGTAGATATTGGGAATTCCGTAATGCTTGGCGAGCCTCTCGTTGAGGTAGGAGTAGTCAGCGGTCAGGAGATCGGTCACGCTACGGTCCTCGCGCAGCTGACTCGCTACGAAGAGGATCGTCTCTTGTTTCATCGCCTCGCGGAGGTTCTCGTCGAATTCAGGATAGGCCAGCGCGTCCGGCGTAATGCCGGCAAGTTTGTTGAGCTCAAGCCAACGAACGGCGAAATTATCCACCAACGCCCGCGAACGCGGATCGCGGAGCATGCGTAGGACTTGCCGCTCCAACTCGGCCGCATCGTTCAGGTCTCCCCGCAGCGCGGCGCTGAGAAGTTCATCATCTGGGATGCTGCTCCAAAGGAAAAACGACAACCGCGAGGCAAGGTCCAGGTCGCTCAAGGCATAGACCGCCCCTGGCTGCAACTCCTCAGGCGGACGATGGACGCGGAACAGGAAGTTCGGCGCCGCGAGAATGCGCTCGATGCCCAACCGCACGCCCTCGTCGAAGCTTTGGCCTTCGCGTCCGGCACGGTAGAACTCAATCAACGTTTCAGTTTCCGACTTCGTGACGGGGCGGCGATAAGCCTTCGAGGCCAGCGCCGACAAAATCTTTCGCGCACAAGGCTCCTCCTCGGCGCGCTTCGCAGGGGTACACACGAATATCTTGCGCCGGCTGCTGCTGTCGCCAGGCTCAGCCGAACCGAAGGGACCGCCGATGTTAACGACCTCGACCGACGGATAGCCGTGGTACAGCTCGTTGGTCGAGCGGCCAAAACCGGTTATCGGCGGCTGGAGCACGCCTTCCGGCTCACGGAAGCGCCGCACGAAGGAGATGCCCACCATGTGCTCGCCCGCGCTGACGGGGATACGAACTTCGAGGCCGGCGTCCGCCGTGTGCATGTACTCCTCGAACTCCGGGCTGCCTTGAGTGTTGCCGCCATAGCTCTCCGGCATGGTCTGACCTTTGGCTTCACCGCCGACCTGAAAGCGCTCGAGCAGTTCGCCGTCCAAACGAATGTCGAGCTGCTGCGGCTCGCCCATGCCCATGATGTAGTCGTATTCCTGGCGCCGCAGCAAAACCTTGATGGTGTATTCGCTGTCGACGGGAAAGAAATAAGGGATGGCAATGCCGCCTTGCGAGCCGAACGGCAGGTCATCGCTCATCTGTATGCCGTCTTGGAACAGCGTCTTCGAAATCTTGAAGGTATCGAAGCCCGGATTGATGGTCGTGTCGCCGACAGCCAGGCGGCTGATGGTGCGAGCGGCGCTCAGATAATTCTCCAACAACGCCGGCGACAACGAGAGTACCGCGGCGACATTCTCAAAGCCTTCTTGTACCGCTTCATCGGCCGGCAGCAGACTCTTCGCATCGACCTCAATCCCCAGCAAGTCGCGTACCGCCGTCACATACTCGGCCCGGTTCAGACGGTGTACGGCGACACGACCAGGTTCTGGGTGCGCTGCCGCCGCGGCGTCCAGCGCAGCTTCGACTTCGGTCGTCGCCGCGTCGTAAGCGGAATCGGCCGGGCGCGGCATCCCAGGAGGAGGCATTTCGCGCGTCCGCAACTTGCGCGCTACCTTCTCCCATACGTCGGCATGGTCGCCGATGCGGTCCATCTGCGCGGGGTTCAGAGCAAGCCCAGCGACCTTAGCCCGCCCGTTATGACAGGCAACGCAATACTGCTCGACGATCGCGCGGGCGGCGGGGAGGTTCTGCGCCCGGCAGAGCGGCGATGCCGCCGCGAGCAAGGCGACGCCACAGACGATGTTTGCGAGCCCCCTAGTCATTCCGCCCACGCCTCAGAGCTTAAAGTTGCAGACATAGCCCATCTCGTCGCAGTACCACATACGCCCGTCATGCACGGTCACGCCGTGGATCTGCGGGTCCTTCTCCGTCAACTGGATCTTCTCTGTGATCTCGCCGGTCTTCACGTCGTGCCGGAAGAAAGCCATCCAGTTCGTGTCGGAGACCCACAGACTGTCTCCTTCCCAGCCCACGCCGTGGGCCCGGTTGCCGGGCAAGTCCCACGTCGCCTGCGCCTCCCAACTCTTGGGGTTGACGACGTAGAGCTTCCGCGTCGGCAAGCAAGCGTAATAGAGTAATCCGTCGCGGAACTCCATGCCCTGCCCGCCTTCGCCCGAAATTCCGTTCTTCGTATCCAGCGGCAATTGGCCGTAGGGCAACCTCGGACGGCTCCTCGGGCGAGCGCCCGCCGAGGCAGCCGACGCCTCAAACGCGGGAGGCATCGGACTGCGCGACGTCGCCGGGTCGCCTTTCAAGCGATAGGCTCTGCCCGCTCCGATGCACCAGTACTTCGCGATGATCTTGCCATCTTGCGAGTTGCAAGCAACGATGACGCTATTGTGGGTGTCATTGATCCACATTGTGCCTTCGTCGTCCACGGTGAGCCCGCTCGCGCCAGCGAGGCCGGGCACCTGAAACTCGCGAATCACCCGGCCGTCGGCGAAGTTCACCAGCGACACGAAATTCTCTTCCTGTTGGTCGAGCACCCAGAGCCCTTCCGGCGTCGCTTGCAGTCCATTGGGACGCCTGTGCGGCGACTTGAATGCGATCTCGACTTTCGCCGCGGGGCGACTCTTGATGGACGAAACGTCAATCGCAGCCGCCAACGGTAGTGCAGTTACGGCTAAGCCAACGAAACTTCTGCGCTTCACTCGTGAACCTCCCAGCCCCTTCCGCGTCCCACGAGATGCGGATCGGCGCCACCGGAGGTCATTGTACCCGCATACCGCGCGAGATCAAGCGGAGGTCTCTCCCCATGTGGAGGAGGGCAACGAAAAGAGAGCGGTCGCCGCCCGGCGTTTTTAGGGTCGGCGACAGTGTTCGGCAAGGGCCTGCGCGGCCATTTTCCGGCGGCGGTCAACGTTGCCCAGACAGCGCCTTTTGGCCCTTGGAGGGACGTTTGAAACTCTCCGTTTTTCCTCGTTTCTTCTGGTCTCGGTTAGGCGTATGCTGGATTAGCGTTGCGGCTGGAACCGCACGCTCAAAGGAGAATCACATGGCCGGAAAAGACAAAGGCACCAAAGAAACCAAGAAGGCGCCAGCGATGAGCCCGAAGGAGAAGAAGAAAGCGAAGGACGCCAAGAAGAAGTAAGTCTTTCCATACCTGAGAAGCGGCCCCGAGTCCCCCGCACCGCCTCGTCCGGCTGCGCGGAAGGCATGTCGGACCGGGGCCGCCGTAATGATGCGCAAGCCCCGCCTTTCCTCCTCCTACCGTTCTACGCGAGCTGTTCAACTGGGGACCCGCCTACGACGAGCGTGAAGGGAACGGTCATCCCTGACAAAGGTTACAGAAATTGGGCTTACTTCGCCTGGACCAGGCGATTGGCTTCTGGGTAAGGCATGGAGCCTTCGCTCATCAGATCGAACCGTCCCTCGTCCCTTACTTGCTGCGCCATACGGACGAGAAGTCCGAGCGTCGCTCGCATCGGCCCTGAACCCAAGCTCACACGCTTCACTCCAAGCTGCTCTAGTTCTGCGACTGAGGGGGCGCCGGGCGTTGCCAGTACATTCAATGGTCCCTTAAGCGCGTTCGCCAGCTGCGCGATCGTTCCCTTATCGGTAACCCCGGGCGCAAACAAGCAGCTTGCCCCAGCATCCCGATACGCATTCAGGCGCTCAATAGCCCGTACCAGTCTCGTTTCCGCGGGGCCGATCGAATGCAAGAAAACATCCGTGCGCGCGTTGAGCACCAGAGGAACCTGCGCACGTGACGCGGTCTCGACCGCCGCTCGGATGAGTTCCTGCTGCTGATCCACGGCAAGCAGCGCAACCGGCGCTCCGTCGATGCCGTCTTCGATATTCATTCCCACGGCCCCAGCGGAAAGAACTTCGCCCACGGTGTCAGCAACTTCATCCGGCGTGGCCCCGTATGCCGCCATCATGTCGGCGCTCACGGGCACACTTACAGCTTTAACAATGCGACGTACGACGGCGAGCATCTCCCCGCGCGGGAGCTTCTGGCTGTCCGGATAACCGAGCGAGTTTGCGATCCCCGCGCTTGTGGTGCCGATGGCCGGGAATCCCGCTTCTTCAAAAATGCGGGCGCTGATCACGTCCCATGCGTTGGGCAGGACCAAGGTCTTCTTGCCGTGATGAAGGTTGAGCAATTGGCGTGCGAGTTCCGCCTGCGTTGGTTTTGTCATGAAATCGTTACTCCTACCGAAACCTTTGTAGCCTGTCGCGGACACGTTCTTCCAGGAGCGACCCGGATCAAGGCGTAAATGGGCGCTCTGCCGCCATGTATACTGTCGCCTAAATTGGAGCAGTTCATGAACTTCGCATGGAATCGCCGTGATTTGGTCCGCCTCGCTCTCGGAGGCGCCGCGTTGTCGATCGCCGGAAAATCTCATGGGGCGGAACTGCCGCCGTGGGGTCCAGGCATCAAGATCTCTCTGCAGATCCCCGCCGACTTCAACGACGACGATCTCATCTTCGCCAAGCAGATGGGCGTCGAATACGTCTCGATCCCCACCTCCGGCGGAACGTATGAGACCTTCGCCTCGCACAAGAAGCGCGCCGAAGATGCCGGACTCAAGATCGGCAACATCGGCAACAGCAACGTCCACAACATGCCCGAGGTAACGCTCGGCTTGCCCGGGCGAGACGCCAAGATCGAAGAGTACAAACAGTATCTTCGCGACCTCGGCAAGGCC
>CAZYOX010000099.1:0-12221 GCA_964649285.1 uncultured Bryobacterales bacterium
ACCGAAGGGAGTGTTTGTCTCCGTCGTCTCCGTCACGTCAAGCGTCGGCGTCTCTCCCCAAGGCAGGAAGAATCCCAGTTGCGTCGTACGGGCGAGGACGACACGGGGCGTCAAGCTGTAATACGTGCTGTTCTGACCGAATATTCGAGCGAAGTCCGGCTCGGAGCCCCAATACTTCGACGCGAAACTCAAATCGACGCTGTTGAAGAGCCCTTGCGTGGGATCGGTCGGATCATCACGGCGATCTTGGATGTAGGTTCCCGAGAATAGGGCCGTACGTACGGCGCGGCCATCCACGGGCACAAGTGCGGCGCTTATGCTGCGCGCATCGAGAGTCGTGCGCCGATAGGTATAGCGGTAAAGAGCGGTCGAAGGAATGCTCAGATCCTGCTCAAGCTGGAAGACGCCTTCCAGCTTGCGGCCCGAGAAAGTAGAGAAATTGCGGAACCTGTCGACTAGGCCGCTGGTGGTCATGTGCCACTTCTCGGAGCCTGTCCATCGGGGGTTTTCGTACGAGAAGAGGATACGTTGCTGGAGCTCAGAAAGCCGTGAGCGAAATGAAAGGGTATGACCCTTGCCGCGCAGATTCAGCCGATTCACTTCGATGGTGGCGCGGGGGACAAATCGGAACTCCACCGCATCGACATTGGTATCCGACTCCCGGGCGATGCGGCCGAATTCGCCGCCAGGACCGAAACCGAACGTCCACCGGCGAGCTTCTTGGAGGCGCACCAGCAGTGTCTTGCTCGCCTCATCGCCCTCGGGGTTTTGCACCTCGATATCGACTTTAGTGAAAACTCCCAGGTCGTAAAGCCGCCGTTGGGTTTCGAACATCGCCGTTTGCGACAACGGCGCATCGGGCGTGAGCAGCAACTGCGATTGCACCAAATCGGGTTCTGTGTGGACCAGGCCGCTGACGATCGGACGATCGATGAATAACTGCGATCCCTCAACAATGTGGTAGGCGAGTTCGACGCGGTAGGGGTCATCCGTCGGAGTGACCACCCAAGAGAACGCGGCGTCTTGATAGCCGGAGTCGAAATAGTCGCTGAGGATCAAATCTCGATCCGTCGCAATATGGGATTCGCTGAACGCTTGGCCCTCGGCGGAAGCTAGTTGGAAATTACGACTGGAGACTGGGTATTTCTCGTCGCCCGTCACCGTAAGACGTGCGATGATCGTCGGCCGCCCTTCGGTAACGGTAATGGTTAACCGGCCGACGCCTTGTGAAGTATCGAGGTTAGAACTGATCTCGACGTCTCGAAAGCCGTTAAGCAAATAAAGATTGCGGATCGCGTCAACGTCCTGCTGCAGCAGGCCTGTACTAAAGACTCCTCTTCGCTGACGGAGCGTGCCTGCCCTGACCAAGATGCGTTCGTTGATTGTCGCTAGATCGAAGTAACGGACGCCGCGGATTTCCACGCTTGCCAATCTCATGCGATCGCCGCGATCCACTCGATAGACGACCGTCGACTCATCGGCGCGGTCTCTCTCCAGCTGATAATCCACTTTGGCTTCAAGATAACCTTTTAGTTGAAGATAGTCCCTTAGGTTTCTCGCTCCTTCAGCCATTAACCCTTGGTCCGCGGCGCCCTGATCGTATACCGGCAGGAGAGTGCGGCGCCGATCTTCACTGAGTTCGACGCCTTCAAGGCGAACCTCGATTCGTGGACCTCTCACCGCGTCGACGACGAGGTTAATGACGTTTTGATCCGGATCAAAGTACTGCGCGACCACCGAGACGTTAGCCTGCCAATAGCCCTGCAGGCGGAGTTCCTGACGCAGACGATCGAGCCCATCGAGAAGCCGTTCAAAGGTGAACTCCTGGCCCGTCTTCCAATCGGCAATGCGGCTTGCGTCCGTGACGCTCCAGCCCGTATCACCGGTCAGCAGCAGCCGGCCCAGATTGGCTCGGGGCAAATGCCGCACGACGAACTGGATGTCGGCCTGTTGGTCTTCGCTATGATGTTGGACCGTAACCTCAATGAGTGGATTCATGAGGCCGTTGTCCATCAGCAGGTCGCGGAGGCCGCTTAGCGCTTCGGCTTCTTTGCGGGGGGTGTACATTTCACCCAAGCGCAGACCTGTTGCGTTGATCAGTTGATTTAGATTGGGAGGCTCCTCAACGCCGACAACCGTCACGGAGCCAACGAACCAATTCGGCTCGGTGTAGAAAACAATGCCGACGCCGTCGGCCGCTGGGGAGGCCTCGACCTCGATATTGGCGAAGCGGCCAGTATCGAACAGAGCATGAATGGACTGAGTGACGTCCGCTGCCGTCGCCGGCTGGCCAACCGCGATGCTGAGTAACGGGAGCAGCTCGGCTTCGGTTAGCGGCTGCGTACGAGGAACGAACCGAATCTCGGCGACAGGCTGCCCCTCCCATTCTGCTGACGAGGCGACCTGCCCGCAAAGCAGCACCATCAGCATGATCACTGAAACCCGAAGCACTGCTATGGCAATAACAATTATAAGACGCCGTGAAAGCTGGGAGCGTTGCGCAGCGCCTCGCGGGCGAGGGCGCTGCTACGATCAAGGCGATGCCCGTGAAGGCGCTGAAAGGCGAGATCTCGACGGAAAAGTACTCTCGGCAAACTCTCTTCGCGCCGCTTGGCGAGGAAGGTCAACGCCGCTTGTTGGCGTCGCGCGCCGTGATCATCGGGTGCGGCGCCCTAGGGAGTTTTCACGCTGCAGCATTGGCACGGGCCGGCGTCGGCGAACTGGTGCTGATCGATCGCGATTTTGTAGAGGAGAGCAATCTTCAGCGACAGTGGCTCTATGACGAGTCGGATGCGCGCGATGTCCTGCCGAAAGCGATAGCGGCAGAACGAAAACTGCGAAGCGTGAATTCAGAGATCTCGGTGACTGGAGTTGTGACGGATGTCGACGCCGGCAATGTCGAGCGATTGATCGAGCGCGCCGATCTGGTCCTCGACGGCTCGGACAATTTTGCGGTGCGCTACTTATTGAATGAAGCTGCGGTTAAGCATTCGATCCCCTGGATTTATGGAGCGGCCGTCGGGAGCTACGGCGTCACTGCAACGATCTTGCCGAACCAAACTCCCTGCCTAGCCTGCCTGTTGCCTGAGACGCCCGGAGGCGCACAGCCTACCTGCGATACCGCGGGGATCTTGAACGTAGCTGCCTCAGCAGTCGCTTCGTTCCAGGTCGCCGACGCGTTGAAGATCCTCAGCGGGCGCATCGAGGCCTTCAAGCCCCGGTTATTGACGTTGGATGTTTGGCAAGGTTCGCCGCGGTCGGTAGCGATTGGAGGCCCTGACCCGGAATGCCGTGTCTGCGGCCACCGCGAGTTTCCGCTGCTGGATGCGGCGGGAGCTCGCCCCAGTACGATTCTCTGCGGCAGAAATGCGATTCAAGTACGGGGAGATTCCGCAATCGATATCGCGGTGCTGGCGACGCAGCTTCGGGCGCTGGGCGAAGTCCGTACTAATGAATACGCCTTGCGATTCGTCACGCCGCCTTACGAAATGACTGTATTTGTTGACGGCCGGGCGATCATCAAAGGCGTCGATGATCCGGCCAAGGCGAGAAGTCTCTACTCCCGCTTCCTCGGACGCTGAGCGACGCCCCAAGACGCGCTTGCGCCAGCGGCGCAAAGCAAGGAAATCGCCAGCCACAGATGCCAGCGGTCCACGACGGACCCTGTGACCGGAGCCGAGCCGCTGAGGTCCGCGGCCAGCAGAACCACGGAACGGTAGGCCGCCGCAATCGCGCCCAGGGCCAGCGCCAAAGCCGTCGCCCGCGAGAACGGTCCCGAGTGCGAACGACGCAAGATCATCAGAGGCGGACTTCGGCGAATAACGACTTTCACGACACCTACGTCCCTTGGATACACTTTACAGCGCTAAGCAGGACGCGGCGACGGCTACATTGCTTCTAGAGCGGCAGCGCGCGGGTTGAGAAAACGGTTCACTGCGAGAGCAGCCGTTCAATGAAGTGCGTATCGTAGTCGCCGCGGATAAAACCCTCATCGCCGAGAATACGCTGTTGCAGCGGTATCGACGTATGGATTCCCTCCACGACGAACACGTCTAACGCTCGACGCATGCGGGCCATCGAGTCGGTTCGGGTAGGTCCATGCACGATGAGCTTGGCGACTAGCGAATCGTAGTATGGAGGCACGAACCAGTCGGAATAGGCAGCGGAATCGACTCGAACGCCGATACCGCCGGGAGGAACGAATTTCGTAATGCGCCCCGCTGAGGGCGCGAAAGTATCGGGATTTTCGGCGTTGATGCGGCACTCGATAGCGTGGCCGTTAATCGCGATAGAGTCAGGCAGAGTATCTTCGATGCGAGAGCCGGCGGCGAGCAGCAGTTGGCTCTTGACCAAATCCACGCCGGTCACTAACTCCGTGACGGGATGTTCGACTTGGATCCGCGCGTTGAGCTCGATGAAGTGCAACTCACCCTTCTCGTCCATCAAGAACTCCACTGTTCCGGCGTTGGAGTAGCCGATCGCGGAGAGCGCGCTTTCAATCGTCTTGCCGATGCGCTCTCGCATTTCAGCACTGACTCGGCTCGACGGCGCTTCCTCTAGCAGTTTCTGATGACGGCGTTGAACGGAGCATTCGCGCTCTCCCAACGAGACGACGCGGCCGTGGCTGTCGCCGAGCACCTGAAACTCGATATGCCGGGGACGATCGATGAACTTCTCGATGTAGACGTCAGCGCAACTGAAGCTCGCGGCAGCCTCGTTCTGCGCCTGGTTGTAGGCGGACTCGAGGTCTTTGGCCTGACGCACGACGCGCATGCCGCGACCGCCGCCGCCGGCGGCTGCTTTGATGATCAACGGATAGCCGATCTCCTCGGCCGCCTTCTTGGCTTCGTTGAAAGATTCGAGGGCGTCTTCGGTACCCGGAAGGATGGGAACTCCGGCTTCGCGCATCGCACGGCGAGCGCGGGCCTTGTCGCCCATCAAACGAATCGCTTGAGAAGGTGGTCCGATGAAGGTCAATCCGGAAACTTCGCAGACCTCCGCGAATGCAGCATTCTCAGCCAGAAAGCCATATCCGGGATGAATGGCGTCGGCGCCGGTGATCTCCGCCGCGCTGATGACAGAGGGAACGTTGAGATAGCTGTCAGCCGCCTTGGGGGGCCCGATGCACAGCGCTTCGTCAGCGTGGCGGACATGCAAGGCGCTTCGATCGGCCTCCGAGTAGACAGCGACCGTACGAATGCCCAGATCCTTGCAAGCGGCAATAACTCGGACAGCGATCTCGCCGCGGTTGGCTATAAGAACTTTTTCAAACATGAAACCGATCGGAGTTCCCTAGGAGGGGCGAATGCCGAATAGCGCTTGTCCATATTCGATGGGCTCGCCATTAGCCACAAATCTCTTGGCAATGATGCCGGAAACGTCCGCCTCGATCTCATTCATCAGCTTCATTGCTTCAATGATGCAAAGCGTATTGCCCTTCTCCACGGCGTCGCCGACGCCCACGAACGGAGGCGAACCGGGCGAAGCGGCTTCGTAGAACGTGCCGACCATGGGCGACTTGACCATGACGAGATCATCATCAGCGGCCGGCTCGGCGCCGGCAGCCGAAGCATGCAGAGCGGGCTGCGATGACGCCGCCACGGCGCCCATGCTGGAGCTCACGATGACGTAGGGCGGAGCCTCATCGGCGCCGGCGGCCTTACGCCGGATCCTAATCTTCTCGTCGCCGTCTTGGACCTCAAGCTCCATGACGTCGGTGTCGGCGATCAGATCAAGCAATTCTTTAATGTGGTCGAGATTCATCTTGGAACAAACTAAGTCAACTGAGTGACGATTCTAGAGGATTCGCAGCTCTCTGCTGGTAGGTGTTAGCGACTCGCATCCGTTGCGTTCGACGACAACAACATCCTCGATTCGCACGCCGCCAATCCCGGCGAGATAAACCCCTGGTTCGATCGTAATCACCATTCCCGCCTTCAGGCGTGTCGCTATTGACCCGGCGATGCGGGGCGCCTCATGAATTTCCAGGCCTACGCCATGACCGGTAGAGTGCGTGAAATATCGATCTAAGCTATGCTTTTTCAGTGCTTTTCGAGCAGCTCGATCAACGGTTGCGCTGGCCACGCCAGCTCGAACACAATCGATCGCGGACTGTTGCGCCTCGCGCACGGCATCAACGAGGGCAAGCTGGTCCGCTGGCGGACGCCCCAACGCAATCATGCGTGTCATGTCGCTCGCGTAACCGTCGAGTATAGCACCGTGATCCAGCACGACCAGGCTATTCCGCCGCAGCTTGACAGGCCTGGGAGAAGCATGCGGCCGCGCCCCATGGAGGCCTGAGGCGACGATTGAAGGGAACGAGGGACCTTCCGCGCCGCGGCGCCGCATCTCGTATTCCAACTCTGCGGCTAGACGCGCCTCGGTCCACGATGGCCGGAGGCGCCGAACGACGGCCTCGAATACTTCGGAATTGAGACGGGCGGATTTCCTCAGCAGATCGATCTCTTCAGGGGATTTAATGGCGCGCAATTCTTCCACCAAGCCATCTAAGAGATGGATCTGCTTGCGGACCTCGCGCATTCGTTCATATGCCGCAAGCGAAAGGCGGTTGCGCTCCACGCCAATGCGCAGCAGACGGCGGTGTCGAATTTCGCCGAGAAGGGAAACGAACGGGTCCGTCGACGACACCCGAACCTCAATTCCAGACGTCTGTTCCCGGGCCTGCTCGTCGTAACGACCGTCGACGAATAAAGTCGACCGCCCCGGTTCGATCAATAGGTGACCGGCGGAACCCGTGAATCCGGTGAGATAGCGGATATTGGAAAGCGCGGAGACATAGAAGGCATCTATTTCCTCTCGGAATGCCTTGTCGCCGAGCCGGGCCAGCCGTGCGGTTAGGGAGGTCACGGCGCCGGGGATAGTTTGACGGAGATGCCGGCCGCGGCGGTGGTGATCTCGACCGGGCCCTCGCGCCCGGTTTCGACGACAATTCGCACCAGGGGAGGCTCAAAGCTGTTTTGCGCAGCACGAAGTTGGCGGACAAGCGGATGGGAACTGGGCTGAGACAGCTCGTCAGAGGGTACGCGCAGTTCGGCGTCCTCCAGGTCAATCACTAACCGATCGGGGTTCGTCAACCAAAACGATCGATATTCCGGCTGACCCTGAACTTCCGCCAACACCTCGATCGCTTGACCCTCCGGAACAAGCCTTAGGCCGGTCACTATATAGGTCGGCTCAGCGCCAAACTCGCGCTCTGGGCGCGCCGGCGGGGAATCGACCGAAGCGACGATAGGCGTTGCGGAAGGGGTCGGCGATTCCGCTAGCGCCGGCTCGCTGGGAACACTGGGGGCCGTCTCGACAGCCGGCGGAGCACTGATCGGAGCCGGTGCGCTCACCGGCGTCGTCGCCGCTGGAGCGGCGGGCCTTTCGTACGTTGCTACCAGCGGCTCATCTTCACCAGGCGGCTCTTCGAAAATGCCCATGAGTTGTGCGGCGATAATGCCTCCGCCGATCGTCACTAATGCCAGGGCAAGGATCAACTCTCGCTTCGTCAAGAAGCGCGACGGAGTTCCGCCCGCTTCGAGAGCCGGCGGCAGGAGATCGTTCGATCCCGCGCGCGCCTTTAACAAGTTGATCCGGATCATTATTCTTCGAGTCCCTGCAATGCAAGTCCAGCCGCAACGGCCAGAGCGGAGCGGTGTTCCGCCACAGCTCGCCCACCGCCCTCGCCCGGAGAATAGCCTACTCTCGAAAAAGCGTCGAGCATTTCCACCGGTTTTCCTGTCCGACTCTCGATGGCCTCCTTCAGTTCCGGCGCCGACGCTGGGCCGCCCGAGAGAAGGACGCGCGACAGTTCCGCCGGTTTCGATCGCAGTTCGATTTGATCCCAGTGCAGGTCGAGAGCGCCGACCACCCGTTCGGGAACTGAGCGGGCGCTCGCAGGCCAAGCGAAGTTGATAACAACGTCCCGTCCATAGATCGGAACCTCGCCGCGCATCAAGACGAGCGCGGCCCGTCGCGCTCCAACATGCACTAGCAAGACAACATCTTCGACGGCAGGCTGATAGTTGAAAGCGTAAGCATTGGCCAGGGCGCAGCTCTGGGCCTGAATGAGCGTCGGCGTCTTCGCGGAAAGCCTGACCGTTTCGCGAATCCAATCTATATCCTGGTTCGGAGCCGCAACCCAGACGAAGCCGTCCGGCGTCTCCTGGTAGCCGCTGGTCGCCGAGTCGGCAGGGTAGTTGATTGTCTCCGCCATGCGATTCTTCGCCACGATGGAGAGATCCCCTTTGTCTGAGTCGCTAGCCTGTTCCGCTTGGCAGAGTACGCCTTCGCCGGATACGGCGACGGCGACCCGCTGGTCGGTCAGCGAGTAGTCGTTCCAAAGAGACCGCAAAGCACGCGCGACAGCAATGCTGTCGGTGAGCGCGCCTTCGGTTGTGACTCCAGGCGGCGTCGATGCCAAGGCCGCTTGGCGCAACACAATCCCCTCGGGCCGGCGCTCCAGCGTCACGGCCTTGATCATGGCCGCGCCGACGTCGAGTCCCGTCATCCGGACGCTGCGGGCGAACTTTGGCAACGTCTTCTTGCGGCGGGCAGTTGCGCTTTCCGACTCCTCGGCCACGTCATCGAATAAAGAACTCATGAGAATTGAGGTTCAACAGATGGTCTAGCGAGGCATGTTCCTGACCATGTCTTCAGCGAGCAAGCGCGCACGATCGGAAAGATTCCGCGCCAGTTCCAGGTCGCTGCCGCGCGTTTCGTTCACCTGCGTCAGAAATGACCGAACTCGCTCCATCGCGGACCGCTGGGCGTCGCCGATCGGCCGTTTCTGCAGCAAATCCAGGCTAGCCTCGGCAGCAAGCACGTTTGCATTGATGGCCCGATTATATTCTCGCCTTTGTTCAGCGGTAAGCAGACGGCCTAGCTGCGGCACTGGGGGTGTGGGAGCGGGAGTCTCCACGACGGCCGGCGGCGTAGGGGAAGCCGGTGAGGGGGGCTGCGGCTGGGCAGGCGGAGGCTCGGGCCCGACGATCGTCGGCGTCGTGGTGGGGCGGGCTGGTATCGCGGCCACCGGAATCGGTTGCGGGGGAAGCAACTCAACCTGCGTTTGGGGCACAGACAAGGGCTCATTCGCCGTCGAAGGCGGAGCGACGGGAGTGGGCGTCGGGGGCGAAGCGTCAGCCTTGCGCTTGGCGCACGAGCTCAACAGAAGAGGAAGGCCAACGGCAGTTAGAAGCAGCGCGCCTCGAAGCCGGCGATGCGTTTTGCAGGGCATCGCTAGCGAAACTCCTGCGGCGCAACGCTATCTTCTTTTCGGCGATTCGGCGTCGCCCCAATGACTCGGGCGGTAGGCATGAGAATCCGAAACTCCGTACCCTGGCCAACTCCGCTGACGACGTCGATTGTACCACCGTGAAGTTGGACGACCTGGAACGTCATGGCCAATCCGATTCCAGTGCCCTTTCCGCCTTTCGTGCTGAAGTAGAGTTGGAATATTTGCGGCTTAATGTCGTCTGGAATTCCGACGCCGTGGTCCTTGATGCGCACGAGCCAGCCGTCGTCGGTTCCCTCCAGACGCAATTCCAACGTTCCGCCCGAGGAACTCGCCTGCAGGCCGTTCACGACCACGTTGAGCAGAGCCTGCTTTAAGAGGTCACGATCACCGCGTACGATAACCTCATCCGCCGTCTCACAGATCACTTCGATGCCTTGCGCCTTCGCGTCGAGCCGGACCAGTCCGGCCAACTCGGCGACGAGCCTTCCCAAATCGAACTCCTCCACCTTGAGTTCCACAGGACGCGTGAAGTCCAAGAACGACTTGACGACTCTATCCAAACGCTGGATCTCGCGCGATATCACTTCGATCTCGTCGACGCCGACAGAATCCGTCGTCAATTTTTGTTTCAATACCTCGAGATGGAGCGCGATGGAATTGAGAGGATTCTTAATTTCGTGCGCGGCTCCGCTGGTGAGGCGACTGATTGCCGCCATCCTGGTGGATAGATCCAGCTGGAGCTCAATCTGCTTCCGGGGATCCGCTTCCCGCAAGGTCACCAGTGTGGCTAAGCGCTCATGCGTAATGAAATCCTCGGTCAATTCGACTGAGGCAAGCAGATTTCTCGGGCCCTCGGCGCCGCGACTATCGAGACGCACGGGGCGACCCTTAGTCTGGCGACGCAGCCGTACGGCGCTCTGCACGAGAGCGCCGAGTTGCGTTGAATCCGGAAACACTTCTTCCAGGTTCTTCCCCATCAGTTCCCATCGCCCTGCGCCGATAAGCCGTTCCGCGGCGCCGCCGGCCATCACGAGCCTGTCGTCAGGGCCGAACAGCAGTACGGCCTCCTGCAAGCGATCGAGCAACTGATCGATGCTGCCCCGCAGTTCTTCGGTGTCGGCACGAGCCCCGCGAAACTGTTGGCCCAAGAGACTCAGCTTGGATTCGACGGCCGCCAACTCCTTCGTTGCGCTCACGCGGTCCTCTGCATCGCTATCTTGCTCGCCTCGCGTGATTCGGTCGATCTGCTCGCCGATCTTCTCAAAGGGTCTGACAGCGAGCCGGGAAACGACGGCGGCGGCGAATACCGAGATCAGCAACGCAACGATCGAGGCGATACCGAGGGGGACCAGCGGATCCAAGTAGTGCGCTCGCATCAGCAGAGACGAAACGACCATGTGGATGGTGAATAGCTGCCGATCGCCTACTCCGAGCTTTCGGACGACGTCATAGTCTTGGTTTGACGAGAAGGTTTCCGCCAACCGCGACACCAGATTTTTGTCCTCGAACTGCTCAAGTGAAGGGAGCGGAGTGAAACGCTCATCCGCCCGAGAGCTCAGCGAGGCAGCAAGGACAGAGCCGTCCGGCCCGGTGATTAACGCTTCAATCAAGACGGCGGAATTCGTGGTCAGGTTGGCCAGCAGACCGTCTAGCTCTTCGTCTTCGGCGACGGCGCGAACGTAGGCGTCAGCAACCTCGTCCAACGTCTCGGGCGGGGGCTGCATGCGCTGCACGGCGGCCTGGGCCCGTTGTAGTAGGAAACTTTCGACTTGTTGCGCGTTTTCGTCAGCGATCCGGCGCGCGTCGCTGAAGCTCGTCTGCAAGGTGGTCCGGAGAAACAGAACCGAAAGCAGAACGACCGTCGCGGCGACAAGCGTCACGATCGAGGCGACCAGTCTGGCGCGAAGCGACATATCGATTTAGCGATCAGCCCTACTCGTCCGAATCTTGCTGGCTGTACTCCTTCAGTTTGTTGTGTAGGGTCTTGAGGCTGACTTCCAGAATCTGGGCGGCACGGGTCTTGTTGTTTTCTGTGTGCTCGAGGGTCTTGAGAATGAGCGCCTTTTCCCCCTCTCGCACGGTCGTGCCGACGCGCAGCGTGATCGCTTCCGGATCGGACGATTCGATGGCTCCCGCGTTGCCGTCCCCGAAGGCGATTAAGTGACTAGGCAAGATAAGCCCTTCGCCTGCCAGGATCACCGCGCGCTCCAGGACGTTGCGCAGTTCGCGCACATTGCCGGGCCAAGCATAGAGCCGAAAGCTCTCAAGAACCTGCGGATGGAGCTCCGTGGCTCGGCAGTCGTGTTTCTTGTTCAGCGAGCGAATCAATGCCTCGGCGATGGGCAAGATATCGTCCTTACGCTCGCGCAGCGGCGGCAGATGAATGTGGAACACATTCAGCCTATAGTAGAGATCCTCGCGCAACTCCCCGTCAGCGACGCTTTCGTCGATCTTTTTGTTCGTCGCCGCGATCACCCTAGTATCGACGTCAATCTCCGCGTTGCCGCCTAGGCGCCGGATCGTAGAGCCTTCCAGTACGCGGAGCAGTTTCGCTTGCGTGCCGATGGGCATGTCGCCAATCTCATCCAACAGCAGTGTGCCGCCGTCGGCGAGCTCGAAGCAGCCGTTACGTCGCTGCAGAGCGCCAGTGAACGCGCCTTTCTCATGCCCGAACAATTCGCTCTCTATTAGCGACTCAGGCAAAGCCGCGCAGTTGATGGCCACAAAACTATTTGCCTTACGCGGGCTGAGGTTGTGAATCGCCCTGGCCACGAGCTCTTTTCCTGTTCCGCTCTCGCCGGTGATCAGCACCGAGGCCTTGCTCGGGGCGACCTGCCTGACGATGGAGAAGACCTCTTGCATGGCCTTCGAGGTGCCGACTAGTTCGTCTAGGGAACCCTGGTAGCTGAGTTCCCGCTCCAACAATTCACGCTCCTCGCTAAGACGTCCTTGCGCCGCGGCCCGCTCCAGCAGCGTACGCATC